>CAJFUK010000056.1 GCA_904420125.1 Candidatus Falkowella caecavicola
AAAAACCCGTTTCACGGGTAGCAAGTAACAGTCTTACGCAAAAGCCAGATCGTACCAACGTGACGTGACACGTGGCTAGTAATAGAAGGTTTTACCCGTCTATGAAAAACCCCCGACTTTGTCGGGGGTTCATTATTCCTTTATGAGCTTTAGTCTGTTGAGGGGATTTCCGTTTTTCGCATCGCGAAAAACTGTCCGTGTTCCGAAAAACGGAAATGCCCGAAAGAAAACCACCCGCTATGCGGATGAGAGACAAAAGTTATACGAAAAGAATCACCTTTCCGTTACAATGTAGGTGTTCAGGCCAGATCGCAGAAAGGAAAGGTGATTCTATGGTGAAGAAAGAATATGCACTTGCACACACAAAATAGATGTGTAAATATCCTATCGTCTTGTCTATAGTCATCTAAACAAATCAGGCCCACGGATTTATCAAAACGGAAAAATGATGTTTCATATGAACCTCCCTTATGGTGAAGGGTGTGATTCAGATCACTATAGCATTCACACCTAAGTATAGACGAAAAATTATATATAATCCATACAGAGCAGATTGAATCGATATCATCAAACAACTCTGTGCATACAAAAATGTAGGGATGATAGAAGGCCATATGATGCCAGATCATATGCATCTGCTGGTGAGTATCCCACCCCAATATAGTAATTTCATCATTTATGGGATATCTGAAAGGAAAAAGTGCATGGATGATGTTTGACAGACATGGAAATTTGAAGTACAAATTTGGGAAAGTATAGTAGTGATAGGGATACCCTGCAATTTATTGGCGGCTGTCATTTCATATATCCCTATTACAAATAAGCTAACCGGCATTTTTGGTCAGAAGGATTATTATGTGAGCACAAGTAGGGTTCAATGAAGCGCCATAAGGAAATACTTTCAGGAGCAGGAAAAGAATTACATGATAAAAGATAAACTGCGTGTAAAAGAATATGAGGACCCTTCTAAGGGTCAAGGCTGAGTAGTACCCACACCTCTTAAGAGGTAGCATGAGTCAAGAGCAATTTGGCTTGAACGGAGCTAAAGGAGAGATGTGTCAGCAGCTCTTCCATAGTCAAAAGAGAAAGCCAGCGCCATGAGACGCTGGCCTGGCAACATGGGCTTATAGCCCGGATCCAACCACCCGTAAAACGGGTGGCGGCAATAAGGAGATACGCCGTGTTTTTACCTCTTGTCCATGCCCTTAACTTGTCAAAAAAAGCCTAGGCACAGGACAGGGGTATTCTGATAGTAGTTGCGAAAATTATGATAATTTAAAGTTTTTCCTCGCTTTATGCGCTTGGTGGCTTTGCGTCGCGCAGGCGCATTTTGTTTGTCCAGAGGTGCGGGGTTGCTCCCCTGGGTGCCGTTTCCCTTGCCGAGACAAACACAGCCGCATCATTTTACAAGCTGACGCTCTGGACAGGAAACTTTTCTGAACGCCGGTTTTATATCCGGGGTATATAAAATCTCCCTTTCAGAAACTTCACCGGTACGAGCCGGGTGGAGAACTTTTTCTTATTAGAATCTCAAAACTGACGGTAAATTCCTGTAAAACAGGCCTGTTTTCCTGCATTTTCTTATATTTTCCGGTGTTTTTTTATGTTTTGCGATACCTTTGAACTCATGGGAAACAGACGACAGAAGGCGCTATACAGGTCCCTCCATGGAACGCTGTACAGCGCCTTCTGCCGGTTTATGAAAAAGCGGATTCTATCGAAATCTTCGCTGTCTGTCATGATAAACTGTGACCGATAGAGTCTGCGGAATACTCTGCCGGCTGTCTGCAGGAAGGTCCAACCTGCAGATGCCGCAGTAAAAAGTTAGGGGTAATAGTTTAAAAAGGGGGTAAATTTCAGAGGAAAGAGGTGTAAATGCAAAATCTATGTAAACAGCATAACGCTGGAAAACCCGATTCACGGTGGTCCAGCTGCCGGAATAATTCCGGACAGCTTTTTTTGACCATGGCTTTTGCCGGCCTTATGTTCCCCACCTACACCAGAACCCTGCAAAGAGTTTCTTTTTGTGTTCTGTTGATGTTTATAGTATACCCATAGCGATTGTTGGAAAAGTGGGTAAACTGTTAATAATCTATGAATTTACCAATCTTTTTTGAAAGGCTAAAAACTGAGAAAAGTCTGCATATTTACGGGAAAAATAACGCTTTTTACCCATAGAAAGAAGGGCGCTGTCGCCAGGACACGCCCTTCTTTTTTGTCATATAAGCTAAAACAAATTCATGGGACCAGATAAAATTTATTGCAGGAAACTTACATGTTTTCGACCACCAGAATAGATGCAGGAATTTTACCTGTCATGTCCGTCAGGAATAAACCTTTTTCCATGGCCTTGTAGATGACGGCCAAAGGAACACTGCATCCACAGTACATATATTGCTGCCATTTTGGAATATTTGTCAGATGGGACGGAAGTTTGACATAGCCAGTTTCAAAAACCGGCAGTAAAATCTCCCGTATAGTCTGGCTGAGATCCTGTACATATCCAGAAACTAATTTGCTTTCTGCATTGTATTCTTCCTTTGTCAGCACGGGTATGTCCAGGGTTAAAGTATGCTCCTTCTGCAAAATACCACTTTGAATCAAACTGTCTACGGATTCGAGTATATGTTCCCCCGCAGAAGATTCTTCGTATGGAATATGGCGATACAGCTCGTACAGCCATTGGACATAGTCGGGCTTTAAACAGTTGTTTGGAAAACTCCCCAGCTCTGTATTGAACGTTCGTAATTGAAGAGATTTTGTGTCGCGAAAATTTTTGAGTTCTATCCCTGTTTCTCCGCTAATAGAATATTTCCAAAATTCTGCATCATTTTCATAATCATGACCGGATGAAAAATGCTGTCCCATCGCTATCCATCTGCCGCCGTCCTTGCGGTATGGATATTCAGAGAATGGCATTGCTCCCGTAACCTCGTCCCGAACCGAAACATGCGCAAATAACAGAAGTTTAATGCAGAAATGGAGTTTTAGCTTGGCCTTTCCGTGTGGGGTCTGCCGAACATAATAGTCCTGTTTTTCCAGCTCGGCAAGCGCCTTTTCCATTTCATCCCAGAAAAGGTTAAAATGCTGATCCACTACGGCGAGCTGCTTTTTGAATGTCGCTTTCCGGTCGCTGTCGGTGTAGATAATAAAATCCGTATAGACCCTTCCGCCCTCTGTGCGTTTCATCAATTCGCCGTTAACCAATTTTTCAACAACTGGTTCAACGAATGCCGCAGGAACACCAAGCAATTTGGCCAGTTCCGTTTCAGATATGGGTTTTGGATAGGCAAGGATCAGGATATTCTGTGTTAATTTGTCCGTATGTTCGACCAAAGAAAATGGTTCTTCATTCAAACCGGTTGAACCTGCGCAAGCGATTCGCAGCGTATCGGGATCATAACTTTGTTTCGTATAGTTCTCCATATCGACAACCCTTTCTTTGACATGTTTTCTTCCTGCATTCAGTCTGCTTTTCACTGTACCGATCGGTATATGCAGGCAATCGGCAATTTTTTCTATTGTGTCGCCATGCATATAAAATCGCACCATCACTTCACGGTGTATTTTGGTAAGATAGCCAAGTTCCCGTCGGATAGCTTCCATTTTTGCGAAGGAATCATCATCCAGCTCGTTCTCGTCCGGTATATCCAGCATAAAGGAGTCAAAGCTGATCTGCGGTTTGTTGTACTTGTCACGCAGCCAATCGTAATACTTATTGGACAGAATGGTATACAGCCAATTCCACAAATGTGCAGGTTCTTTCCCGTTTGCCAGTGCTTGTACCGCGGCAAGAAATGTTTCTTGGACAAGATCTTCGGCGACATGTGGATCTCCTGCCTTTTTTAAGGCGGCTGAATACAGCTTGTCAACATATCCTGTTAAATCATTTTTTGTATCCATTTGCATCACCTTGAAAGTACTTTCATTCATATAGTCGGAGAAACAAAGAAAAGGTTCATCTATTTATTCGATTGGAATGATGACTGTTCATCTCATACTGCCGTTCCACCCTGTCTAAAACAGAAGATATGGTGTCAATCAGCTCGATCAAATGAAATGGAGGAAATTTTTTAATCTCTTCATATTCCTGATTCATCGAATTTTTTTGAAAATTTCCGTGTACAAATCCATTGCGGACTTTACGGGCCAGCTCTAAAAGATGGTATATATTCGGTTCTTGTTGACGCCACTCATGGATATGTAATTGGAATATATGCGCTAAATATATGTATATTTTTGCAGTGCCTTTTGGCAAGTGCAGCGTAGCAGTGGTTTCTTTGAATAGATCATAGTAAAGTTTTTTTAATGCACGTTCAAGAAAAGAATATAATAAAACTGTCAGATGACAGGCAGAATGCCATGCGATCTCCTGCCATAAATACATATTGTGTTGACTACCCAGGAGCATTTCATAATTGGTAAAGTTTTTATTCGCCGTCAACCGGCCGTCTGTATTTTTATATTCGGCTACTTCTCTTACCGCCTGATGAAATCGCGATTTAACGATTTGTGTTATCTCATAACAATATTGATTGAGCGATCCCAACTCTTCTTCATATATCACAAAAGGATAAATATTGCTGTTAAACAGATGGTAATGGCATTTCTTTATGGGCACCAATTCTTGATTTTCATTTATGGTATATGAAAATGCGATATTATCTTCAATCCCATCAAAAAATTCCAAGCACATAGAAAACCTCCTAAAATATGAACACGCAACGATAACCCCCAGACCATTCTGGGAACGTCGGATATAAAAAAGCGGCATCCCTGTTTTCTAAGCAGAAATCGTAAATGCCGCTTGCATATTGCCATCATTATGCTTCCATATTCAATGCCTGGACTTGATACGTCTTATGAAAAGGCTTAGCAGGAAACAATAAGACACACAAATCCTTGATCCTCTTTTGGATCATCCGGACCGTTAAGGCGATGGCTTTATCGGCCATGCTGTCCATTTATGATAGCATGGCCCTTTTTCTGACAAAATTGGTTTTCTGTTTTGAAAACAAAAGAACCTGTTTGTCTGCTGCTGTATAACCATGAAAATTGTTTTTCACGATTTTGAGTCCATACTTTATTATGATGTCATTATACACTTTAACCGAGATAGAATTCCATTGACGTAAGTATAGGTATAAAGTATAGCACGAACCCAACCCGCAGGCAAATTCCTTTGAACAATCAGACCTCCGGCGTGCCTAAAGCATAACAATAATGGACTTATCCATTCCAATGCCTGTGTTTAGTTTATACAGTGGGTCCAAATCGCAGCCACAGTTACCACATTCTTTATCCGCCTGTTTTTATCGCAGATATAAGGGCCTTAGTATCTCCTTTACCTCTAAGCATGCTTGGCCGGATTTGCGATTAAATCCCAACCAGATGTCACAAATTTTTTCATGATCATTTTTAATTCTTTCATGTCTAAATGTACCCTTCCTATTAATTTTGACTTATATTTGTTTTCCATAACATTATAACATAAAAGTGATTATAGCTTATTTTATACTCATTCTTCTATGTCCTCAAATTAAAATTTTTCAACTGAAAAAAGATAGTGAAGCATATCTCCATTGTAATATTGCGTAATAAATTCATCTTCTTGACTCATTCCAATAGCTTCAGCCACTTTTATAGAGGCTACATTATCAACTTTGATGATGGAATAGACCTTATCCCTATTCAAAATTTCAAAAGCATATTTCTTGCAGCCGGCGGCGGCTTCTCTTGCATATCCGTAATGCCAAAAATTTTCTTTTAGCAAGTAGCCAATTTCCAGCACTTGCGTACCTTTATATGGTTGCATTGTAAGCCCAGCTTGCCCGATCATTTCCTTTGTCGATTTCAATATGACAGCCCATAGACCAAAGCCATATTGTTTATATCTTTTCTTCTGACGGTCTAACCATACTTGTACATCATTATCTGTAAAATCATGTTCATAAGCATACATAACCTTGGGATTTTGCAAAATTTCAGCTAAATCGCAAAAATCACTTTGCTCCATTTCTCTTAAAACCAAACGATCTGTTTCTAAAATCATTGATATCCCTCATATTACACATTCCATTTTTCGTTTATTATTATCACCTACTTATTCTATCAAAGATCGGTATTATTTTCCACATGTTTGGCGAAAAAATAACAAATCCCTACTTATCCAATCAAGGGTAAAACAAACGGATTATCCGCCCCAACTGACTGAAAGATTAGCCCATAGTTGGCACTTTTTCTGATAGAAAGAAGAACTCAGGCGCCCCTATAGCACAAGTATGCCGGCTCAAATTAAAAGAAGCCGACTACTTTACGTAATCGGCTTCTTTCTACCTTATAAAAAAGATATTTTCGGCTGTTTCGTGTAGAAGTTTGAACTCTCACCTTTGTGAATAATATAAAATAAGCAAAGCTCTAAATGTAATATCGCATAATCTTTTTGTGGGTGTTTCCCAATCAGTTTCTAACTGCCGACCGCCGTATGTTCCAATGCCTTTCAATGCATCTACCAGAACAGAGACATTGCAAATACCGTTTTCATCAATGGAACTTGCAATTTCATCAACTGATTCCTTTAACGCAGGCACATACGGTATGACTCCGTATCCTGCAAATCATTCGATATATTCTAAGTTGTACTTCTCAGATTTGCTGCGATTTCAATAGATATCGGAGCTGGTAACAGGCAAGTTTGCCTGACAGAAAGTCCTTGTGACGGAAAGCAGCCAAGTGTACCAAGCTGATATCCTACCCATGAATTTGCAGCTACTCCAATCAGATCAGGAAGGTCTGTTTTCATCATTTTAGCAATGAAATCCGCTAACATTTTTATATTTCCCTCGTCTTCCACGATCAGGTATGAGCCAATATATCCAAATAATAACGGCTGGGCCATTTTTCATAATCATTAAAAACATAGGTAATACCGCTTGGATTGCTTCTACATGGCCTGCCTTTTTCCGGACGAACGATGTCCAGAATCGAATCAACCTCCAGCACTCTGCGGAAAGAATCTAGTGAAAGCTGAATCTGAGGTTTTATGTCAATAAAATCATCGTATCCTGCTCTTGCAATACAGGCACAGCGAATTAAATTTTGACCGTTTACAGCATAACGAAATTCATCAAAGTATTTGCCTTTGGTACGATAACAAAGATCGGTCAGTTCTGTAGTAACAAAAGCTTCCATTGCATCTTTCATCACCAGATTCTTTTTTCCTACAGCTTTTTCAGCAAGATATTTTACACCGACTTCTTGATTCTCATAAGGTCCTACATTACTGTTTTGTCCGTGAAAACTGTTTCCAAGCCATTCGTTTTCTTTTGACAGCTGGCAATCAGTTTATAAATCGGTCCTTCAATAATTTGTGACTGCAAATCCTTTTCTTCTTTTGGGGATATTTCGCCGAGAATTTCTTTTTTACTCTAATTTTAATCGAAGGGTTAGCGTTTTGATATCTGTTCATCATTTAGTGCCTTTTCCTAAGTCAATCCATCCGCTTTATTAATATTTTATTGTGAGAGTTCAAATCCTTCTGCAAATGAGAAACTGCCCGCTTTATATCTGCAAATTGGGTTCTCGAAAGATTGTTGCTTAAGACGGCAAAAGCCCCGATAAAATCGGGGCTTTCCGGGACAATATCTTTTTATTGTCTCTTGATGGCGGAGAAGGAGGGATTCGAACCCTCGATGCGCTATCAACGCATACACGATTTCCAGTCGTGCGCCATAAACCAAGCTAGGCGACTTCTCCTTATATTCCTATTATATCAACGAATGAAAAATCCATTCATACAGCGATTCATATTATAACAAAACTGTTCCTCAAAAGTCAAGTGTTTTTTCAATTTTTTCAATTAAAAGACTCATTCTACAGAAAATACAGACATTTTACGTCCCTTATTGTTGCAAAACATTGTTCCAGAGCACATATTCCTGATTTGGGTCTATACCTTTATAACGGAAAAGGTCGCTGACTGTAACAAACAGATACCCTTCCTCCAGCAATCCTTCAATAATTCCATCCAAGGCTTCGACCGTCTGGCTGTTACCAGTAAAATCATGAAGAAGGATAATTCCTCCATCCTGCGCTGTACGAAGAATCGTTTCTGTACGCTGCTGGGCCGTTACTGCTGGATCATAGTCGGTACATCCTGTTCCGCAGATAAAAGGAAGCTCGATGTTCTCATACATGGTGTTGTTCACCGCAATATAGGGGGGACGGAAAAAAACAGGCCGTACGCCGACCAAGGCTTCAATGCGGTCACTAGTGCGCTGTATCTCATCAATCACTTCTTCTGCCGTCAGTTGATTCATCTGTTGATGGCTCCAGGCATGGCTGGCAATTTCGCATCCGTCTGCTACCATTCTTTCCAATACCGGCTGTGTATCATCGGTTATGTTCCGACCAATTAAAAAGAAAGTTCCCGGAATCTCATATCGTTCCAGCACATCTAATACATCCGGCGTAGTGACTAGGTTTGGACCATCATCAAAAGTCAGTGCAATTAATTTTTTATTTGCATAATCCTGCATAGAATTCTCCATTTTCGAAGTGCCTGCATCCTCTGATACAGTGGATACCTGGCTGATTAAAAAAAGATTTTCTTCTGGATCATCATCGACTTGTTGTTCGCTTTCTGTTTCCAATTTTTCAATATCAAGCACCGAAACGGCCGCCTCATGACACTGACAGCCTGCTAACGCCAAGATACCAATAAAAAGAACGTACAAAAACACGGCATATCTTTGTTTTCTGCTCCTATGCATTTTGTACGCTCCATTCTTATTTTTTACCAACCCATGATCTCTTTTACTTTTTCTGTAAGAACCCTGCCAGCAGATGACTGGCTTGCTTCAGATGGATGCCAATCCGCGCCATATCCGTCTTCTGCACGCTGTAATGGCAGCGCCAACGTATCAATATTTTCATCTCCGGTTTGCGCACGGAAGGCCTCAACCGCGGCTTCGATCTGTGGGAACAGATCTTGCCCCATGATCCCTAATACACAAAGGATGGCCGCATCCGGGTTGTTTTGACGCACCTGCTTTAAAAATTCTGTATATCCGGTTTGAAATTCCTGTTTACGCGCAGCGTCATCTCCACAATAAGATTGATCATTTGTTCCAAGGTTGATAACAATTAGGTTCGGCGTATATCCCGTAAATTCCCATGGAATAGACGAAAGAGCCGTACCGTCAGGTAAAGAACCGGAACTGCCGCCAATTTTTTCATATAGAGGAGGGACAACCCCCTGCGCACTGCGGGTTCCATCCGCTGTATATCCTGAAATAATTCCGTGTCCGCTAAAGCAGACAAAATTGGCCTCTGCATCTACCGCTTGTGCCGTATAATACGCATAGGTTTTTGTTACATTTTCTGTTGCTGTTGTAAAAGAGCAATTTTGATTTTCCGCTTCTACACCGTATCCACAAGTAATGGAATCCCCAATAAATTCAATAACCCTGTCTTTTCCTTCTGTCGGGCCGACCTCTGACGCAATCGCTCGTATCTCACGAATACCACAGGAAGATTGTGTGGATTCTGAAAGTTTGATTACGCGAATCGTAACCATTTCCGTAGTAGCAGAAGAAAAAATAGAAAAGGTCTGCTCTTCCTGATCCAATCTTGTGTCTAAGACCAGATCATCATTGACATAAACACCGATACGGGGCAGAATATTTTCCTGCTTATTTTCGGCAGCGGATCCTCCAGCAAAAGTGATTTCTGCTTCTGTCCCTTCCATAGAAAATTCTATTCCGGTACCTGCATGTGACAGCCAAAGCGTTCCATCCTGATCATATGTACGCCCTAAAAGACGTACGCTACCGTCTTCTGGATAAAATATCTGTTCTTGCAACGCGTTTTCTTTATTCTCCATCATTTCTACTGTCCTCAATTGACCATCTGTATAATTTGTATGCCAAGAATCTCCACAAGGTGCTGCGCCCAGAGAAAAAACGACTGTCGCCGTTATAATTGCTTTCCACATACCAATGCCCTTCTTTCCGTCTGTCGCTATACAGCAGCCGGGTTCGGCTTTCCGCTACAATCGTCCTCCTTACTTGCTAAACCTTCGAGTATCAAAATGATTTACATGTAAAAAAGAGACTGTTGTTTTATTATAACAGAAAACATATATATCCGCAAATCCTATTTATTAAAATGATATACAAAATTTTTATATAAATTTAATTCATTTCCACGATATTTAGATATTGTTTCGCTATATTTCCCTTTTTTATTCCAAAACACAGAAAATAGCATATCTATCTGGCTTTGTCCGTATATTTGTAGTAAAGAGGAGGACTGTCCTCCCGGAAAGGCGTGATTTCCGAAATGAAACAGCAAAATGTATTAACCGGGGCTATCATTTTGACAGTAAATTCTTTTATTATCCGAATAATCGGTTTTGTTTTCCGCATTTACCTGTCCGGAACTGTAGGCGCGGAGGGGATGGGGATTTATCAGCTGGTGCTCTCGTTATATATGTTAGTGGCGAATCTAGGGACCGCAGGTATCAGCATAGCCGTCTCACGGCTGGTTGCTGAACAGCTGGCAGTTGGGCACTCCTCAGATGCACGCCACACCATACGTAGTGCTGTTGTTTTATCTTTATTGATCAGTTGTACGGCGGGAATCATTTTATGGATATTTGCAGAGCCGCTGGCGCTTTATGTGCTGAAGGATACACGCACACTTTTGTCCCTGCGGATTCTGGCTCCAAGCATTCCATTTATGGCAGTTGCTTCTTGCTATAAAGGATATTTTTTTGCTGTACGGGATACGCTTCGACCGGCCGCTTCTCAGCTAGTGGAACAGCTGGTAAAAATGGCATGCATTATTGGCTGTATGGGTTATTGCCTTCCAAAAGGTCTGGCGGTTACCTGTGCAGGTATTGTTTTTGGTATGACTGTCAGTGAGGTGGTATCTTTACTGTTTGTCTTTATCTTGTATCGAACCGGAAAACGACCGGTACGGGATGGGGTTGTTTACGACCGGCATATTTCCCGGAAAATATTGGCCATTTCTGTTCCCCTGGCGTTAAGTGCAGTGTTGACTTCTTCCCTGAGGCTTATGGAAAATGTTCTGATTGTAGACGGATTTCGTAAATTTGGCGTAGACGAATCGGTCGCTACCGGAGCATATGGGATGTTAAAAGGGATGGCGATGCCGCTCTTATTTTTTCCTTCTTCCATTCTGTCTGCACTCGCTGTTACGTTAATCCCAGATGTCTCCGCCGCTCGTGCCAGAGGGGATGATGCGGCTGTGTCGCGTACAGTTTCTACGGTACTGCAGGTGACAACCCTGCTGAGCATTCCGGTTGTAGGCATTTTTCTGGTATTTCCAATGGAACTGGGGACGGTGATTTATCAGGATGCACAGGTGGGACAAATGTTGCGTGCACTTTCTTTTATTTGCCCGTTTATGTATATTGAAATGGTAATTGGCGGCATCCTAAACGCACTGGATGAACAGGTCAGTACAATGGCATATAATGTGACAGACTCTGTGCTTCGCATAGCCCTGATCTGGATCCTGGTTCCCCGTGCAGGAATGGAAGGTTTTCTCTTTATTATCATTCTCAGCAATCTTTTTACAGCGGTTCTTAAGCTGCGCCGCTTGCTGAAAATAACGCGTGTTTCTTTTAAGTTCCGAAATTGGATGTTGTATCCCGTGATGGCAGCTGCGGCCGGCTCATTGACAGCGCGTTTATGCTGTCAGAAAATGACGGGATTTATTCCGCTTCCTCTGAATCTTATTTTGGGCTGTTGTTTAATTATAGGTGTATATTTTATTTTCCTGCTTGTACTTGGCTGTGTTGGAAAGAACGAGATTGATTGGGTTTTGGGAAGGCTTAAACGCCGGCGTCCCCGGCAACATGCACCTACTGAAGCGATTGATCTTGAATGATACGCCTTCCTTTTTGTATATAGTGCAGAGTGATTTTCGTTTTTCTTTGACAGATTCTGATGATTTGTGTCTTGTGCTTTTCTCCGAATTATGGTAGTATAAAAACATTAAACACATTCATATAGTGGATTTTTTGCCGCTAGCTGCCTGCTGAAAAGTACGATGATGGATATAGATCCAGCAGATGGTGTTGTTGAAAGGAAGATAGTCTATGGCGGATCAAAAAAAGATGGTAGAAGCAATTACCTCAATGGAGGAAGATTTTGCACAGTGGTACACGGACATTGTAAAAAAAGCAGAGCTGTGTGATTATTCCGGAGTTCGCGGATGTATGGTGCTGATGCCCTATGGTTATGCGATTTGGGAAAATATTCAGAAAGAATTAGATGCCCGGTTTAAGGAAACCGGGCATGAAAATGTCTCTTTGCCTATGTTTATTCCGGAAAGTTTATTGCAGAAGGAAAAAGATCATATAGCAGGATTTGCTCCGGAAGTCGCATGGGTTACTCATGGGGGCAGTGAGAAGCTGACAGAACGGCTTTGTGTGCGTCCGACCAGTGAGACTCTATTTTGTGATCACTATTCCAGGGTGATTAAATCCTATCGGGACCTGCCAAAGCTTTATAACCAGTGGTGCTCGGTGGTTCGCTGGGAAAAGACAACCCGTCCTTTCCTTCGTTCAGTTGAATTTTTATGGCAGGAAGGCCATACCATGCACGAAACAGCAGAGGAAGCAGTGCAAGAGACCGAACGGATGCTGGGTATTTATGCTGATTTTATGGAGAATATTTTAGCTATTCCAGTCATTAAAGGGCAAAAAACTGATAAAGAAAAATTTGCTGGGGCAGAGGCAACCTACACGGTAGAGGCCATGATGCATGATGGGAAAGCCCTGCAAAGCGCAACAAGTCACTATTTTGGAGATGGGTTTGCCCGGGCTTTTGATATTCAGTTTTCGGGTCGGGATAACAAACTGCACACGCCGTTTGAGACTTCCTGGGGATTATCTACTCGTGTAATTGGCGGCATTATTATGACACACGGGGATGATAACGGTCTTGTGCTCCCGCCGTATATTGCTCCGATTCAGCTGGTGATTATTCCGGTTGCTGGACACAAACCAGGTGTGACAGAAAAAGCGCAGGAGCTTTATGCCCGGCTCCAGAAAATCTGTCGTGTGAAGATAGATACCAGCGATAATTCCACTGGATGGAAATTTGCTGAGTATGAAATGAAGGGAGTACCGCTCCGTCTGGAGATCGGTCCTCGTGATATGGAAAATAACCAATGTGTGCTTGTCCGGCGTGATAATCGTGAAAAAACAGTGGTTGATTTGGATCAGCTGGAAGTGCAGATTCCAATGCTGTTGCGTGCCGTACATGAGGGACTGTACCAGAAAGCAGTGAAAAATCGGGAAAGTAAAACCTATACTGCGACGAATATGGCAGACCTGACACAAATTGCTGCTGAAAAACCTGGGTTTATTAAGGCGATGTGGTGCGGGGATCTTGCCTGTGAAGAAGCATTGAAAGAAAAGGCAGGCGTTTCATCTCGCTGCATTCCGTTTGATCAGGAGCAGATCGCGGATACCTGTGTCTGCTGTGGCAAACCGGCCAAACAAATGGTTTACTGGGGAAAGTCATACTAATATTTTATTGAATAAAAAACAAAAACGCCCCTGAGACAGTATCTTCATTCTGCCTTAGGGGCGTTATGATTTGTAAATCCTTATTTTTTGTTATTTTAGCAACAAAATAACCACGAGCATTCATATAGGAATTATAAAATGATATATGCTTGTACAGAACAGTTTATACTTGGAACGGTTCTGGATTGTTTATATTTTTTCTATAAAACAATGATTCGAACTGGATCTGCGTATCCAGTGTATCTAACTGAGAAATTCGGCGGTATCCCTGCTCAGATGTTTTATAATAATATGGAGTCATTTTAAACAGATTATCAATATCTTTTTGGGAACGCAGATGAATGACAGTAGATACCTCCTGTTTCTCTTGAAGTGTAAATCCGTCTAATTCATACCCTTTGACAGTATTACGGTATGGCTGATCATACACGGTTTGTTTTAGTTCCCATAGATGCGCTTCTCCCGGAATAACCAGTGCCATTAACCCACCTGGGCGAAGGACTCGTGCAAATTCTTCGTTACAGTAAGGAGCAAAGAGATTCAACAGCAGATCTAAGCTTTGGTCTGCGACCGGCAGATGAAAAATACTGGCCACTGCATAAGTGATTTGTGAATTTTTTCGAGCCGCTTTATCCAATGCGAATTTGGAAATATCCACGCCGGATATCTCTGCCATTATGTCTGCTTGCCACAAAGCCTGCGCTATCTGTGTTGTATAATAACCCTCTCCGCAGCCAGCATCTAGAACATGGATACACTGACCCTTTTGAGAAGCACAAAGACGAATCAGAGCCATGCAAAGAGCACGGCAAAGAGGTTGATAATATCCAGCGTTTAAAAATTCCTGCCTGGCACGGACCATTATTTTGTTATCTCCTGGCAGTTTGGAATGTTTTTCATTAGGAAGCAGAAGATTCACGTAACCACTTCGACTACGGTCAAACGAATGACCTTTCTCGCAGACAAAACGGCACGGATCCTGTTTAAGCGGCTTTGAGCAGACCGGGCAAAGATAAATCGGCAAAACGGCGGTCCCTTTCTTTCTGACATGGTTTTTCTTATAGTGGTTATTGTACCACAGATGAGGCTGTTTGACAATGTTTTGGGCTTTTCACGGTAAAATTTTTCAAGGATGAGATGGAAACACTACAGGGATATTTGGCTGCAATTCTTTTATGACACACAAAAGGAGCCGTAAAAATACGGCTCCTTTTGTGTGTCATTTTTTTCGTCTGAATATAAGAATATGCCGATGCAATCTTCCGGCCCTGCCGTTGTCCAGGCGACAGTCTGGAGGAAAATACAGACAACATAAACTTTTTCCGAATCAGTCTGTATTTTCAGAATGCATTAAGATAGGACTCTGCAAGGAATGAAACTGTCCGTTTATGCTATCTTTTACAAAACAGAATAAACCAGTATTCTCCCTCACCGTCATGGGTACCAAATCCTTAAACTGTCAGCTGGTGAAAGAATACGCGGAATCTTGTCTGAAACCCTTTAGAACCACAGTGCCCGTTCAAAACAGCCAATCAGTCAATAGGCAAACACCTATTTATTTAATATAATAACTACTTGAAACCCCGTTGTCAAGGGTTTCTGCCTAATATTTCCGAATATTTTACAGCACCTTGTTCAAAATGTCTAAAAAGATTTTGAAAATTTAGGCGCATTGCAATCTATTGACAATAAAACAGTAAAAGTATACAATAAGTGCAGAGATTCCTGTATAATAAACCATAAAAAGTATCCAAGCAAGAAAGGAAAACATGTATGTCTGAATTTGTATTTGCCATTGGAATTGATCTTGGAGGCACAAATATTGTGGCCAGTGCAGTCACACCGGAAGGAAGACTTTTATCTAAGGTGTCCTGTAAAACCAGCTGCCCTCGACCTTATCAAGAAATCTGTGAGGATATGGCGCGTCTTGCAGAAGAAGCTGCAACACAAGCCGGTTTCTCTTTGGAAACTGCCTCTTATATCGGAATAGGATCTCCAGGTCTTGTTAATAAGGATACAGGTGTTGTAGAATACGCTAATAATTTAGGATTTCATGATGCTCCAATTGCCGATGAAATCAAAAAACGCACGGGCCGGCCTGTTTATCTGGAGAATGATGCAAATGCCGCTGCCTTGGGTGAATACAAAGTCGGTGCAGGGCGTGGGACACAGTATATGATCGCTGTTACACTGGGGACTGGTGTGGGATCTGGAATTATTATTGATGGCAAGATCTACTCTGGTTTTAACTTTGCGGGTGCGGAGATCGGACATACTGTGATTCATAAAAACGGATATCCGTGTACTTGCGGAATGCATGGCTGTTTGGAAGCGTATACATCGGCCACTGCCCTGATTCGCTTGACTAAGGAGCAGATGAATGCCCATCCAGAAAGCCTTCTTTGGAAATTAGTAGACGGGGATTTAAATAATGTGAATGGAAAAACTGCCTTTGACGGCCTGCGTGCCGGAGATGCAACAGCTACTGCTATTATAGAAGAATATACAACAGATTTAGGCATAGGTTTTACCAATATTATTAATATTTTTCAGCCGGAGGTTCTTTGCGTAGGTGGGGGCATCTGCCATGAAGGAGATACGCTGTTGGATCCCGTTCGTGCCTATGTTGACCGATATCAGTATGCCCGTGCCAGCAAGAATAAAACAAAGATCATTCCGGCAACTCTTGGCAATGATGCAGGTATTATCGGAGCGGGTTTGCTGGGCTTTTAAGGAGGGTTTTATGGAAACAGTACTGCCATTCAAATTGTCTCCTGCCTATAAAAGCTATATATGGGGCGGACATAAGTTGTGTACCCTATATCATAAGGTTGCCCCTGTTGAACCTCTTGCTGAAACATGGGAGTTATCTTGTCATCCCAATGGAGAAAGTTATATTCAGGGAGGAGAATATGATGGGCAAACCCTTGCTGCATATTTGAAGATGCATCCACAGGATTTGGGGACACAAGCCGGAAAATTTTCTGGTTTTCCGGTACTAATCAAATTTATTGATGCCAAGGAGAACTTGTCTGTGCAGGTACATCCAGATGATGTGTATGCACTGGAACATGAACATCATCTGGGTAAAATGGAAATGTGGTATGTTATCAGCTGTGAAAGGGATTCCTTTTTGTATTATGGGCTGAAACAAACTTTATCCCCCCAGGAGTTTTCTCAGCGTGTAAAAGATCAGACCCTCACAGATGTTTTGAATAAGGTCATGGTACGGCCCGGAGATGTCTTTTTTATTCCGCCAGGAACCCTGCATGCTATTGGAGCTGGTTGTGTTATTGCTGAAATACAGCAGAATTCCGATGTTACATATCGGGTCTATGATTATGGCCGTATCGGGGCAGATGGAAATCCGCGGGAACTACATCTGGAAAAAGCTGCTGATACCGCACGCCTTACAGCAGAAATACCTGTTCCAATCCAATCTCCCAAACTTTATAAAGATGGGTACGCGGTACAAAGGCTGGTATCCTGTGCATACTTTACGGTGGATAAGCTGGATATAGAAACAGACGGGGTATTTGATGCGAATAAAGAAAGTTTTCATTCTCTGCTTTGTATAGAGGGGGAATATTCTCTCTATACAAATACCGGCTGTCTTCATATACAGGCCGGGGAAAGCGTTTTTATACCGGCTGGTACAGGACGCTACCGGATCAGTGGGAGCAGTCGCATCCTTCGAACCCTGATTTTATAGATAAAAAGGAGACTTTGCATATGCGAAAGTTATATCCTCGTATTTTTTGTGCCGGTCTTGTTTGTCTGTCGTTGAGCATAGTTGTAGGATGCCAGGCTATCGAGAGACCAGAGCAGCAGGAGTTCTCGTCCGTTCTTCCAGATCCAGGCGCCAGTATGGAGACCTCTACAGATAGTGCTGCTTCTGATCCTATCAGATATGAAGAACCGCTAGAATTTTCTGATCCGGAGCGGGAACAGACTGCAAGGGAGGCTGCCCTGTCTTTTCTGACAGCACTTCAAAAGCAGGATACAGCCCGATTGGCAGAGTATACGCAGTGTACAGATGCCTCTCTGCTGGATGACCTAAAAACAGTTTATATCAGCCAATTGCGGTTTGAGCAGGATGCCATGTACCCATCCTATACCTCTTTCCGGGTTAAATTAACAGTCTCAGAAAGTGCATCTGATCGGATCCCTGTCGGAGAATCTGAATGGGAACTTCGTATTGGGGATATGGGTGATATCACAGCCTTTGTCCCATGGGGGACTGACCTTTTTGGAGAAAGGCAAAACATAACATGGCTTGATGATCCTAATACAGCGGTTGTGCGCGACCGTTTTGTGTATATGGCACGGAGCTTTGTAACGGACTATACAGGGTTACAAGGGATCTCCCAAGCGGAACTAGAGGCAAAAACGCCGGATGCATCCCTAACACATGTATGTATTCATCTGTTGATGGGTAAATATGGGCTGTACCCAGAAGCTTATACATTACCTCTGGCAGAGATCAGTCAGTTTATGGAGCAGACCTTTGGGGTACAAGGTCTGGAAAATACTCCCGAGGCCTGGAAGGATTATCTGGCAGAAGGAACAGAAGATCAGATCCAGAGTTGTGCACATGGTTACTCTACTCCTGTATATCATGCAGTCTCTTCTGATGTCGGAGGGGAAAAACACGTGGTAACTTTATATTTTTACGCGGACTCTGCTTATTTGAATCCTTCTTGTACGATACAGGTTTCTTTTGATCTTTCCGGCGAGATGCCCCGTATTCTTTCAGCGGAGGTCATAGAAGAATTTGGTGCCGAGACTTTGTTTGAAAATCCTTAAAATTTGGGGTATTTGAAAATGGATGCATCAGTGACTGAATGCTTGTCTCATGGTTTGTTACATTAAAAACGCCTGCCTAACCGGAAAAAGGAGATCGCTGCTTATGACTGTATATTCTCAAAGACCTATATATAAAACAGCCGCTGTCTGTGCAGCGATCATTCTGTATACAGCCGGATTGTCAGGGTGTCAGGAAATTCCGCGCCCCATGCTCCCTGTTTCTCAGCCAGCCGTTCCAGTAGAACAGGAAAGCGAGATAGCCCCGGAGTCTGTTTCGAAAGAACCGGACCCCGTTATTACATGGGCTGAATCTGTGGCTATTCAGTTTTTATCTGCCCTGCAGGAACGGGATACCGCATCTCTCTGCACTTTAACCGGGGCCCAAAATACGCCGGATCTATTTGATGATATTGGTTCGGTAGTAGTGGATCACTTTTCTATAGAGCTGCAACAACAAGGGGAGATATATACTACGTTCCGGGTGAATCTTTCGATTGCAGAAAGCCAATCCGAGATTTTTCCGGTAGGGGAGTCTGTATGGACACTTCGGGTCCCTGCACAGACAGATGATGGATCAGTCAATATCGCTGGTTTCTTTTTGGAAGGGTCTTCATTGGTTCCTTCAGAAGATAATATCGAGCTTGAATATCACCCGATTACTGGTTCGGTTATATCCTATACGGTTAAAGATCGCATCTTCTATATGGCAGAGCAGTTTGTATCGGATTGTACCGATTTACAAGCAATCACGCAGGAGCAACTTTCTAAACGGACGCCTGATATCTCTCTAACCGGATTTTGTGTTGAAATGCTGCTGGGGAAATACGGACTATATCCCGAAGAGACGGAACTTCCCCTTTCTAAAATCAGCTCCTATATGGAAAAAACGCTTGGCATCCCGAACTTAGATATCAGTCCAGATGCTTACGCCCCCTATCTTGCCCCAGGTTCAGAGGATATGGTTATATTACCCGCAGAGACAGGGGCGCGCTATGTATGCGCTCTGGCTGGTACAGAGGCCACAGATTCTATGAGAAAAGTTCTGCTTCGTTTTTATGCAGATACAGCATATATCCATTGTGTACGGGAGATAGAGGTCAATTTTTCTTTGGAAACACCAGGATATCCGCGTATTTTATCAGTGTCCGTTCTGCTGGATACTGGAATCCCGCCACTATCTATCTCCGCATGACAGCGTAAAATGGTTACAACAATCTATCATTGTTGCTGTTTTATGGCCATTGACTTAATGCCGCTGTATTCTAAAAGCATAGGGATCGGTCAAACAAAAAGCCAGGGACAATTGACATTATTTTTTTGGAATTAGGCCGATTAAATACCGTACGGCATAAGAAGCTAAAATATATCCGGCCACAGGTGGACAAAAAGAAATACTGGCGGGGCTATGCCGGCCGGCACAGGCTGAATTTGCCTGTGCCTTTAGGGGCTCTTCCAGAGAATAAACTACTGGTAAGGATAAAATTCCGCGTCGCCGTAGTTCTCTTCGCATAACTTTTGCCAGTCCACAGCCGCAGCCGGCTGTCTCCGCTATATCCCCTACCCGAAATGCCGTCGGATCCAGGCGGTTGCCGGTACCCATGCAGGAAAGAACAGGGATATTGCGCTCGGTGCAGGTAGCAATCAAATCTAACTTGGCTGTCACTGTATCCATAGCATCTATAACAAAATCCGGGTTCCAATTGAATAGGGTTTCTCGGTTTTCAGAACTGTAGAACATGTCTATAGGAGTTACAGTGCATTCCGGGCATACTTCTGACAAACGTTCCACAGCTACAGCAGATTTTTGCTTTCCAATCGTCTGTGCTGTAGCAAAGAGCTGGCGGTTCCGGTTTGAGCTGTCTATAATATCATGATCTATAACCAATATTTGGCCAACTCCGGCGCGCGCAAGTCCTTCTGCACAGTTTCCGCCGACCCCGCCTAACCCGATTACTGCAATTCTTGACTGGGCTAGTTTTTTTATCGCTTCCCTACCGATCAGTTTTTCCGTCCGGTCCAGCCATCCATTTTCCTGCATGATTTGTCCTCCTTTTTTGCAATATTGGCCATATAATAAAAGCATGCATTTTATACCCAAAACCATTGGAAATGGTTGCTTTTTCGTTTAAACAAAACAAAAAGTCGGATAGATGTACATCTATCCGACTTATTTGCATAAAGACCGCCTTGCCGTCGTATGGCAATTAAAAACCCGCCAACATATGACAGGTGGGTGCCAGCCTTACGGGTTCACGCTCCCTTCGTCTGGAAAGCCCAGGAGGTCTGCAATCCGCCGTCAGAGTCCAGCTCCCTGAGTAAAAGTGTTGGATTAATATAACCATACTAACGAAAACAAGGCAGAAATAAGTTCTATCTGTATTATACTACCCTTTGTGTCAAAATACAAGAGGAAAATATAGACGATTACTCTTCAATTTCGTCCTCTTCATCAAAGGCATTTTCCAAACGTTCCAAAAAAATTGCTCCGATTCGCTCATACTCGTCATCATCATCAATAGATGCCAACATCTCTTCATCATTTACAATTTCAGATTTTAAAATGACCAAGTCCCCATCATCGTCTAACATTTCTTCCGGGTTTTCATGATAGGGAATTAAAGCAAAATACCGTTCTTCTCCTTCTTCCATAACGTCCAGAAGCTCAAACTCTACTTCATTCCCCTCTTCATCTACCAGTGTAAACAGATCTGGGGTATATTCATTTTTTCCGTCCATAGTATCCTCCTGCAACAGCATTCATAAAACTCTACATAAAGTTTACACGGTTTGTTAGCATCTGTCAAGGTATATAGATTCGCTTTTTTTAAAAATCTGTTGTTATAATTATACCCTGACTTAACTAGTATAGCAAATCTTTTTTAAATATATTAAAAATTTTTATGGCCTATTTGTTAATATATTTAAAACAAAAAAACATAAAAAATATTGTTGAAACATATTGACATTGCACATATATTATGCTATTATATAGACACAGAAGATAATCCAGATTGAAATAGTTGAAAGAGGTGATTCCAATGGACAATACAGAATTTTCATTTATCTTATTTGCTGGAATCGAATCGCCGGTTTCTGGAGATGTTTTCAGAAGCAGTAAATAAAAGAGGAGAGGTGTCTAATCAGTAGTAGACACATAAATAGCCTTAGCCATTGCAGTTATGCAAAGAATGCTTTTGAAAACATAGATTGCTACAAAGTTCGTTTATCCCCCTGGATTATCGGATGCCCATTTTATGGACACATAGGGAATACCAATAAACGACGGCATTTATTATAGAGATTTGTTCACTGGCGATAGATTAATTAAAAGAAAAAGAGGTAAGTACCCATGTACTAGGCGATGTACCGGTTTTCCGGCAGGACAAAATACTTTTGTGAGGTAAGACCAATGAAGTAGTATTATTTAACTGGTGATTGTTAGCCAGGACTGCTATTGCAGTTAAATGATAACTAGGTTAAAACAAAAGAGGTTACTCCAATGTACTGTTAGAAAATACGAATAATCGTTAAACACTTCAATAGATGTGGGGTGTGAGTACTTTCAAGTAAGGTATGCATTTCTGTAAAGTTTGATTACAAAAATAAATCAGGAGGTGTTTCTCATGATTTATAAGATTTGCAGAAAGGTAATATTGCTAATTGAATAATATGATTGAGGTGAGTCCACCGAAAAAGTTTTATTCGCTACTGCTCAAACGGCTGGTAGCATAGGATTTGGATATTAAAAATTTAATAAAGTTGTCTTGATGTTACTTTGTTTAGATACAAAGAATTGAGATGTATATATCCGGGAGGCATAGGTCTCCCGGATATTTTTGTTGTATTCACAGTCCGGGTTTTTCAGATTTTTAACATACTATTTTTGTCTTCCTGAAAAAATTTTCAACTTTTGCACAGGTAAGAGGTTGAAAACTTTCAACATGTGCTATATTTTTGTTAATAAAAATTTTTATAAGCATGCTTAAATAAAGTACTGACGATAATCTATTCTCACTGTTTGATGAATTTTTAAATTTTAATCCCGCCAGGATTTTTGATTGAAAGACATAGAAACAATTCATGGCTCCCCAAACAATAGAAGGTATCCGTTTAATTGTTACGGGTACGGGAAGGGATTTTATGTCCAAAGACATTTTTATGAAATCTATTGGGAAAATTTGCTGATAGGTGTTTATTTATGGACAGATCTATGGTATAATTAAAAAAATATTAGATCTGAAACCACTTTTACGAAATTGCTAAGGGGATAGAATAAAGAACTTTCAGGGGGGGTTATATGAAACATAAGAATATTGTGCCATTTACACGGATACTTCTTGTTTGCATGCTTTTATTCGTCCTTATGTTTACCGGGATTTTGTTTTTTCTGGATATACGGTGGTTTTTCGTTGTATTACCGTTGGCAGTGATTACGAGTATTTATACGGTATATAAATTAGTTTATATTTCGCGGGATACCCGGCGCCTATTCCGAAGGATCGGGGAACAGTTGAGCGTATCAGAGAATGAAGCGATTTATAGTTTTCCATTGCCTGTTATTGTTTGTGATGAAAGCCGTCGGATTCTCTGGTATAATGATTTGTTCAGCAACATTATGACTGAAGAAGCATTTGGAACAAGTTTTGATCGGATGAGCACGGCTGCGCTAGAGGACTTTTGTTCTTCTTTAGGAAAAGAGATATATTACGATAATCAGTATTATATGGTACATGGTGTTAGATCCGTACAATGCGAATCCAGTCTGTACACGCTCTATTTTTTTAATATTACGGAAATGCGTTTGCTTTCGCAAGAGTATAAACTCTCTCGGCCTTCTGTATTGTTAATTGCGGCAGATAATTATGAAGAAGTGCTTCATGACGCCAGGGAAAGTCAAAAATCTGAACTTGTCGGTATGGTAGACCGAATTATGGAGGACTTTATTAGTCAAACCAATGGTGTCATCAATAAACTGACAGCAGATAAATTTGTAGCGATTATTGAAGAGAGACACCTGGAAAAAATTATTGAAAACCGTTTTGATATCTTGGATAAAGTACGTGCTGCCGGAAAGGAAGCCAACTTCCCTATCACTCTTTCAATTGGTGTCGGTCAGGGGGCTTCAAGCCTTCGGGAAAGTGAAGATTTTGCCCGGCAGGCATTGGATATGGCTTTGGGCCGGGGTGGCGATCAGGTTGCTGTGAAAACGACCAGTGGGTATAATTTTTATGGCGGTGTATCTAAAGGGGTGGAAAAACATACTAAAGTTAAAACAAGAATTGTTGCAACTGCCCTGACAGAGTTAATTCATACAAGTTCTAACGTTGTTTTAATGGGCCACCGCTTTGGCGACCTGGATTGTATCGGCGCTGCGGTGGGTATGGCACAAACCATTCGTAATATGGGGAAGCATGCAGTTATTGCTGTAAACTATGAAAAAAATTTGGCTAAAACATTAATTGACCGGATGCGGGATACTTGGAATGCAGATTATTTTGTTTCTCCGGAAGAGGCAATGGGGGCGATTAATGAAAATACTCTTCTGATTATTCTGGATACGCATAATCCTGATTTTGTTGAATCTCCAGATGTATATAAGGCCTGTCGCACAGTTGTCGTAATTGATCATCATCGGAAAATGGTAAATTATATAGATAATGCTGTAATTTTTTATCATGAGCCGTACTCCTCTTCAGCTTCTGAAATGGTAGCAGAATTGATGCCTTATCTTTGTGATGTAAAACCTGGCCGTCCAGAATCAGAGGCATTAATGGCGGGCATTATGCTGGATACAAGAAATTTTACGCTCCGTGCGGGTGTGCGTACTTTTGAAGCGGCGGCCTATTTGCGGAAAAATGGTGCAGATACAATCTCGGTCAAACAGCTTTTCGCCACATCGATTGATGCGTATCAGCGGAAGGCACAAATTGTTGCTTCAGCAACTGTGCAACATCGCTGTGCAATTGCTTCCTGCGATTTTATTTCAGATGACATTAAAATTGTTACTTCTCAAGCTGCAGACGAATTGTTGGGTTTACAAGATGTGGATGCGTCTTTTGTCCTCTGCCCTCTCGGTTCACAAATTAATATTTCAGCTCGTTCTTATGGTGCTGTCAATGTCCAGGTTATTATGGAAATGCTAAATGGCGGCGGACACCAGACAATGGCTGCGACTCAATTAAAAGATACCGATTTGGAGGGTGCTAAAACACAACTGCTTAGCGCCATCCGGGAATACTATAAAAATATTGGCCGCAAGTGATAGAGAAAGGAAAAGATGAATATGCAGGTTATTTTATTACAAGATGTAAAAGGTACTGGGAAAAAGGGAGATCTGGTCAAAGTCGCAGATGGATATGCACGGAATTTTCTTTTTAAAAAAGGATTGGCGATGGAGGCAAGTCCACAGGCAATTAATGAAAAAAAAGCCAAAGATGAGTCTCTGAAATTTCATCAGGCGCAGGATTTAGAAAGAGCTAAACAGCTGGCAACAGAAATGAAAGAGAAAAGTGTTTTGCTGACAGCTAAGGCCGGGAGCGGAGGCCGTTTATTTGGTTCTGTAACCTCCAAAGAAATTTCTGAGGCAGTTAAGAGCCAGTTAGGGTATGACATTGATAAACGAAAAATTATTCTTGATACTGACATTAAGGCTTTTGGCACCTATGAATTTGAAGTAAAGCTGTATACTGGGGTCACTACAAAAATGAAGGTGCAGGTTTCAGAGGAATAAACAAAGAAGTATTATTAAGTGTACCCGTTTGTCTCAGGTGGCAGGCGGGTACGCTATCATGAGGGATCTAAGATCAGTACGACTCATACAGAAAGGAATGGGCTATGGAAGAAAATATATCCGCATTGGAGTTTGAGCAGCTCCCCTATAATTTAGAAGCGGAGCAGTCAGTGCTTGGTGCTCTGCTGATTGATTCATCCTGTATTAGCAGCGTACTGAATTATTTAAAGCCTGTCTGTTTTTATCGCGTACAGCATCAACGGATTTTTTCTATTATTCTGAACATGTTTAGTTCTGGCAGTCCGATTGATTTTGTTACTATTTTGGATGCTGTTGTAAATGAGGATATTTTTGAATCCGCGGCTGATGCGAAAGTTTATTTGGCACGGTTAATGGAAATGGTTCCCTCTGTTTCCAATGTGGAAGTTTATTGCCGTATTGTACAGGATAAATATTATGTCCGTTCTCTGATTCAAGCTTCACGGGAGATCATTTCTCTGGCTAGCGAAAGCGGCGCTGATGCTAAAAGCCTGATGGATATGGCGGAACAACGAATTTATGATATTCGCCGGGGCCGCGATACTTCCGGGCTGGTTCCTATTTCAGAGGTTATTATCGGGGCTTATGATCGCTTACAGAAGCTCTCCGGAGATGATAGGAATCAGTATCTTGGAATTTCTACGGGTTTCCCGCAATTAGATACATTGTTAACCGGTTTAAATCCATCTGATTTAATTTTGATTGCTGCACGCCCAGCTATGGGCAAATCCGCTTTTGCTTTAAATATTGCTGTGAATGCCGCCCGTAAATCTGGTAAACAGGTAGCTATCTTTTCTTTAGAAATGTCCAACCAGCAATTGGTAGAACGTATGTTGGCCACTGAGTCCCTGATTGACAGCAATAAACTGAGGACTGGAGATCTTTCCGGAGATGAATGGTCCCGGTTGGCTGAGGGTGCAGGGGTACTTTCGCAATTAGGAGTTTTTTTGGATGATACTTCTGCTATCACAGTAGCTGAAATGAAGGCCAAACTTCGTCGGTTGCCGGATTTGGGCGTAGTTGTGATCGATTATCTGCAGCTTATGACAAATGGTAAAAAGACGGACAACCGTGTGCAGGAGGTTGCAGAGATTACTCGAAATTTAAAAATCATGGCAAAAGAGCTAAATGTTCCAGTGATAGCACTTTCTCAGCTTTCTCGGGGCCCGGATTCTCGAAGCGATCATCGGCCAATGCTGTCTGACTTGCGAGAATCCGGTTCTATTGAACAAGATGCAGATATCGTTATGTTTTTGTATCGTGATTATTATTATGACAATACAACAGAGGCATTTAATGAGGCGGAATGTATTGTCGCTAAAAATCGTCACGGAGAAACAGCAACAATTAAGTTGGGGTGGGAAGGACAGTTCACCCGTTTTACTTCTGGTATTGACTATGCACATTCTGAAAGTTAAAGCTTTAGATACGATTACCCGCCACAGAATGTTTCTTCCAGGCAGCCGAGTGGTTGTCGGCTTGTCCGGAGGGGCTGATTCCATGGCACTTTTGCATTTTCTCTGTAAAGATTGTGCTGGTTTAGAGTTGCAGATCGTAGCTGCACATGTAAACCATTGCTTACGGGGAGAGGAAAGTGATGCGGATGAGGAATTTGCCCGGCAAGCTGCGGCCGATTATGGGGTAGAATTTCATTCTATACACGCAGATATTCGTACTTTGTCTAACTCTTCAAAAGAAGGGCTGGAAGTTTGTGGCCGTAGGATCCGATATCGTTTTTTTGAGGACCTGGCTGGAAAAGAGGGACAGATTGCTACAGCGCATACTTTGTCCGACCGTGCAGAAACTCTTTTTTTGAATCTGGTACGGGGATGCGGGCTGCAGGGATTAGGTTCAATTCCTCCTGTACGGGGAAAGATCGTTCGCCCCTTGATCGATTGTTCGCGACAGGAAGTCGAATCTTACTGCAGTGAAAACGGACTTCTCTTTGTAACTGACAGCAGTAATTTATCTGATTTGTATACACGAAATAAAATTCGTTTGCAAGTTTTGCCTGCTCTGACCGCTATCAATCCATCTTTGCTCGACAGCGTACGGCACTTAACAGACAGTGTTCGAGAAGATCAAGAGTTTTTACAACAACAAGCACGGCAGGCTTATATGGAATGCCGTACTGCAGAAGGGCTGGATATTTTAAAAACAGCCGCACTGGCTCCGGCAATTCGTAGCCGGGTGTGTAGCCTGTTCCTTTCAGAAAAAGGCATTCCATGTGACTATCAGCGTATTACAGAAACCATAGCTCTAATTATGGCCGGTCGGGGCCGCAGTAATCCATCGGGGACTTGTTTTTTAGAAGCGTATAATGGGGTGCTTGCCTGTTATCCAAGTCAGGAGGAGAAAGTTGCCTTCGATTTTTCCTTTTCCATGCAGAAGCAAAAGGATACATTTGTTTTGCCAGATGGCAGAGAAATATGTGTGCAGGTCGTGGTTGGCAACGAATCTGATGGAAAAAATTTAAAAAATATTTATAAAAACGTCTCGCTTTTAATAATGGATTGTGATAAAATAGATAAGATAGTAAAAATTCGCCAGCGACAGGCCGGCGACACGATTTGTTTTTCTCACCGACGAGGAACAAAAACGTTAAAGAAACTTTTCAATGAACTTCGAATTCCTCCTCGCGATCGGGATGTGCTGCCTGTCCTTGCAGACCGTCAGGGAGTAATAGGCATTCCGGGAATGGGAATCAGCCAGCGGGTTGTCCCAGATCAAAATACGAAACGGTTATGTCTGTGCAGTTTCACAAATAAAAATCTTAAAACGGAAATAAAAAATCTCTGAATCTTTTGTAAGATTTTCCGTTTTGGGGGTAATATACTATACAGAAAGGCTCGTTTATATGCTAAATGATATTCTAAAAGTTTTGGTAACAGAAAAAGAGTTGCGGGAAAAGGTTGCGGAGCTTGGTAAAAAAATTAGTGAAGATTATCGTAATAAAAATTTGATGATGGTTAGTGTATTAAAGGGATCTGTTGTCTTTATGGCAGATCTGATGCGTGCTATTGAGATCCCCTGTCAGATTGATTTTATGTCTGTATCCAGTTATGGAAATGGGACTAAAAGTTCTGGAGCCGTTAAGATTGTAAAGGACCTGGACCATGATCTAAAAGGATTTGATTTGCTGATTGTAGAAGATATCCTTGACAGCGGCAGAACTCTGGATTATATTAAACATATGCTTTTACAGCGGGGAGTAAAATCTATTCGAATCTGTACGCTGTTGGATAAACCGGAACGTAGAGAGGCGAATATCGTACCGGATTATTCCTGTTTTACTATTCCGGATGAGTTTGTTGTAGGTTACGGGTTGGATTTTGCGGAAAAATATCGCAACCTGCCTTTTATTGGTATTCTTAAGCCGCATGTATACAGCACTTTATAAAATTATATTTTTGTTGTCTGGATTCGGAAAATTTTCACATAAGCAACATATTCCGGGTGTATACTGTGTGATATACTGGAAAAGAATTATATTTGGATTTAGTGGACTCTATCGTAAGAAGAGATCTGGTGCCGACAGCTGTTGTTGGTTAGTGACTATATAAAGGGAGATGGTTTTTTGGAAGGAGATAAGAAAGGAAAAGGCTTTAATCTTGCTTATCTGCTGGTTTTAGGTGTTTTATGTATAACAGGATTGCTCTTATGGAAAGCGACACCTACTACAATGTCGCAGACACTTTATTCTGATATCATACTGTATTTTGATACCGATCAAGTGGAATCTTATAGACTGAATATTAGTTCAGGAGATCTGGAACTTCATTTGCGGAATCAGGAAACCCCGATTTTTTATCGGGTTCCGGCAATACAGCGCTTTCTGGAACGTGTAGAACCAATTGTATTTGACTATAATGCAGAACATCCGGATAATCCAATCGAAGTGGACTATCAGGTTAATGCGGATTTGTCATGGTTGATAACGGGGCTTCCTTTGCTGTTGGTAATGGGGCTTATGGTCGTTTGGTTCTTCCTCATGATGCGCCAGAACGGCGGCGGAAAGATTAACCAGTTTGGTAAGGCAAATATAAAAAATTCTCTACATTCTGGTAGAAAAGCCACATTTGCAGATGTTGCTGGGGCAGATGAAGAAAAAGAAGAGCTTTCTGAAATTGTAGAATTTCTGAAATCTCCTGCAAGATTTAATGAGCTGGGCGCACGGATTCCAAAAGGAGTACTGTTGATAGGCCCTCCTGGAACTGGTAAGACATTACTTGCCCGTGCTGTAGCTGGTGAGGCGGGCGTGCCGTTTTTTTCCATATCCGGTTCTGATTTTGTTGAAATGTTTGTCGGTGTCGGCGCTTCGCGTGTACGTGATTTGTTTGAACAGGCTAAGAAAAATGCGCCTTCTATTGTGTTTATTGATGAAATTGATGCCGTGGGCCGCCAGCGTGGTACTGGATTAGGAGGCGGTCATGATGAGCGTGAACAGACATTAAACCAGTTGCTTGTAGAGATGGATGGGTTTGGTGCAAATGAAGGCATTATCATTATTGCTGCAACAAATCGAAGGGATATTCTGGACCCAGCGTTGCTTCGGCCAGGACGCTTTGACCGTGAAGTATATGTTGGTTACCCAGATATTAAGGGACGTGAAGAGATTCTTAAGGTTCATGCCCGAAATAAACCGCTTGGATTTGATGTAGATCTTTCAGTTATTGCAAAATCTACGGCTGGTTTTACTGGTGCAGACTTGGAAAACCTGTTAAACGAGGCGGCATTGCTGGCCGCCAGAAGAAATCATAAGGCGATTACCTTGTCCGATATTGAAGAAGCGACTATCAAGGTGGTTGTTGGACCCGAAAAACGTTCAAAGGTCATTAGCAATCAAGAGAAAAAGCTTACTGCTTACCATGAGGCAGGGCATGCAATTGCCACCTACTTTTGTGAAACACAGGATCCGGTTCATCAAATCTCGATTATTCCCCGCGGAATGGCAGGCGGATTTACGATGCATTTACCGGAACAGGATAGAAGTTACCGGCGTAAACGTGAAATGCAGGAGGAGATCATAGTTTTGCTTGGTGGACGGGTTGCCGAGTCTTTAATTTTGGAGGATATCTCTACAGGTGCATCCAATGATATTGAACGTGCTACGCAAACAGCTCGTGCAATGGTCACTCGTTATGGATTCAGTGAACGGTTAGGGCCAATCGTTTACGGGGAGAGTAATCATGAAGTATTTCTTGGACGTGATTTTAGCAGCACGCCAAGTTATTCAGATAACGTAGCTGCAGAAATTGACGCCGAGATCCGAGAAATTATTGACCGTGCTTATGAACGTTGTACAGAGATTTTGAAAAACAATATGGATAAACTTCACCTGATAGCTAAATTCCTTCTGGTCTACGAAAAGATTGACGGTGAAATGTTCCAGAAACTGATGAATGGGGAATTGGGTGAAGCAGATCTTCCGTCAAAAGAGAAGACGGAAGCAGAGTCTTCAGATTCTAAAGATTCACAGGCAGCCACGGAAGAAACCTCTATGGAATCAGTGGAAGAAGCTTCCGCAGAAGAAGATCCTGTCGAGGATAGTGGCCAATCCACCGACGAATCGTCCGGAAATCAGGACTGATTAAAAAGAATAGCCGCTCAGCGGCTATTCTTTTTACATATATTCTGTAAGTTGTGATATAACATACAAAAAATAGAAAACAGGTGAAAAGCGGATGCAGAAAATACTCGGATATATGCGTAAAGCAATCACAGAGTTTAATATGATTCAACCTGGGGATAAAATTGCGGTAGGTGTTTCCGGCGGGAAAGACAGCGTTGTTTTGCTTATGGGATTGGTGCGTTTGCAACGTTTTATCGGAATCGACTATCAAATTGTCGCGATTACACTGGATCCCTGTTTTGGCGGACAGGAAACCGATTATAGTACGATTGAGTCCCTTTGTAAAGAGCTGGGGGTAGAATACCGACTGATTCGCACCCAGATTGGGCAGATTGTTTTTGATGAGCGTAAGGAGGATCATCCTTGTAGTTTATGTGCGCGGATGAGAAGGGGAGCGCTGCATGATGCAGCCAAGGCGGCCGGATGTAACGTGGTTGCACTGGGTCATCATTATGACGATGCGGTCGAGACCTTTGTTATGAACCTTTTTATTGAAGGGAGACTTGGCTGTTTTTCGCCCAAAAGCTATCTTTCCCGCAAAGAGCTTAATATGATTCGTCCGTTGGTATTTGCGCCTGAAAAAGAGATTCGCCGAGCAGCAGAGCGGTGTAAGCTGCCAATTGTAAAAAGCAAATGTCCGGCAGATGGACATACTTCAAGGCAGGAAATTAAGGAGTTTTTACGGGAAAGAGAGCGTGAGGATCACGGGTTTACCTTCCGTTTATTCGGTGCTATGCGTCGCGCCGGCCTGGATGGCTGGGGAAAAAACCAGGATTCCTAATTTGGGGGCATCTGGGCGGGGTTCTTACTTAAAATTGCCCATTATATGAAAAATCCCATGCATGGATAGAGTATATTCTCCATGCATGGGATTTTTGTAATTTTTATTGTTGTGCCGGTGCCGGTGTACCGCAGGAGGAACAAAACTTATCATTGGGATCCAGTTTTGCACCACATTTGGTACAAAAGGCCCGGTGCTGACGTTCGATTTTCTGGCCACAGTTAGAACAAAACTTCGCATCACCGGGCAACGCCTCCCCGCATGCCGGACAATGAACGCCGGCTGCCGGTGTTTCGGAAGTCCCTGGGGTCATTTTGTCGAGCATTCGCATCGCCGCGGTCATGCCGACCACGCTTTCAGCCATACCCGCCGCAGCGTTACCGGCGGAACCGGTTGACGATCCCATCGCATCTCCGAGAGCTGTTTGCTGATATCGGTTTAGATCTCCGGCCATATAAGCGGCAGCCGCTTTTTCGACTTTCTGCTGAACCTCTTTAGGATAACTGATATCGGAAAAATGGAAAGCTACCACCGAGATACCGTTTTTCATTAATTCCATATCCAGATCGGAACGGATTCCTTTCGCGACAGCATCTGCATTAATTTTAAGATGTGTAGCGTCCCCTGTTTGGCCGGCCATCCATTTCATCAGTTGCTGATCCAGCACAGCAAGAATACGATCCCGAATATCCTGCGTTGTATAGACCTGGCGAACACCGGCCAAGCTGTCAATGAGAGCAACATAATCCCGCACTTTAATCACGAAATTACCAAAAGCGCGGATTGGAAGTCCCCCGGGCAGTCCGGCAAAAGGAATATTAACCGCGCTTTTGGTGCCCCAGTTCATCGTCAATTCTTTATTATTGACGAACAGCACTTCCGCGCGCAGGTCAGTATTAAAGCCGAAGCGGAATCCTTTGAGCGTACTTAAAAAAGGAATGATTTCCGATTCAATTGAGTAATTTCCCTCATCGGTAAAAATTCCTTCAATCCGGCCGTTATATAAAAAGATTGCATCTTGACCTGGCCGGATGACCAAACGGCTTCCTTTTTTGATTTCAGCCTGCGGCCATTTCCAAAAGATTACGTCATCGCTGGCTTCTTTCCATTCAACCACTGCAGAAAACTGATTTGAAAACAATCCCATGGTGATCTCTCCCCTTTTATAGAAATGGCTTACTACAGATCTTTCTGTAGTAAGCCGTTGGAAATTCAGTGATGTATTTTGCGCAGACTATTTCCCGGCCTGTGCTTTCAGAGCAGCCAGTTCGGCCTCTATATCGGCAGAAGCGGCTGCCGAATATTTAGACTTAAGGTCTTCAATGGAATCGGATTCTGCATTGAGTTCTGCTCTGGCATTCGCCTCATCCAACAATCGATTGGCTTTCTCTTCCATCCGGTCAAATGCGCTGATATGATTTTGGGTGTTCCCCATTTTTTCTGTAATTGAATTAATTCTTTCCTGCGTCTTAGCAACAGAAACTTTTGCTTTAATGGCATCCTTCCGGTTATGCAACTCGTCGATCTGCTGTACAAGTTTATCATGCATCTGACGCATTTTCTGGGCATTTGCATCCGCCAGGCTATAAGCCTCCTGAAGGTTCTGTAATTTTGCTGTATATTCTGCTTTCTGGGTCAGAAAACGCCGTGCATCATCATCATTTCCGGCAGCAACCGCCCGGCCTGCATAATCAGCGAGTTTTTGAATCTCATCCTGGCATTCTTCTACCGCACGTTTTGCACGCTGCGCCTCTGCCATAACGCCAGCGGTTTCTGATTTTACTTGTCCCAGATCATCGTTGAGGTCCCGAAGATACTGGTCAATCATTTTAGAAGGATCTTCCATCTTGTCTAACATCGCGTTAATATTTGAAGACATAATATCCTTAAAACGAGATAAGATACCCATACAAACACCTCACTATTTTTAATTCAGTTCGCAAAAGAAACTGTATAATAAGAATAACATTTTTTAGATAGAAATTCAATAAGAATTCTTGACAAAAACATGTATTTTTTATGTCTGTGCGAAGAAAAGGCAGGTTTTATTTATTTACTCCATGATTTAGAGCCGGACATGTGGGTAAACAGGCGAAGATCAACCGGTTTTCCGATTTTTTGGGCATATTCGATTGTATATTTTGTACCTCTGGAGCGGCCATCCCAGATTGCCAAGACCAGATCACACGCTGCTACAATTTGCTGATTTCGCAGTAACGGGGCAATTTTGGGAGGATACCGTCGGTAGTCAGGAAGAAAAACGCGAATCGGTATATGATTTGCCCGCGCGCAGATTTCTGCTTGCCGGTCAATACCCGAAGCACCTCCGGAAATAAGCATCGTTGTTTCCGGAGGAAGAAAGGGCGCGATATTAATATGAAGAGAGCGGGATCCAATGACTGCGACTTTCATAGCGAGCACCTCCTGTTAACCTCAGATTAGGAAGCCGCCATTAGGGCTGACTACCTGCCCGGTAATAAAATCGGCTTTTTCGGATGCAAGAAATAAGATGGTTTCAGCAATGTCCACGGCCCGCCCGATGACACCCAGTGGCGTTTCTTCGGCAAGGCTTCGCATTGTTTCAGCGTCATAGCAACGATTCATGTCTGTATCAATCACGCCGGGGGCAACACAGTTGACCTGTATGCCGGAGGGGCCCATTTCCTTGGCAAGTGCCTTAGTCAGGCCGATTAAAGCGGCTTTGGATACGGTATAGTGGACCTCGCAGGAGGCACCGGAAATCCCCCAGACAGAGGAAATATTAATAATTTTTCCAGCTTTTTTTCGGATCATCCCGGGAAGAACCGCCTGGCAGCAATAGAAAGCGCCGTTGAGATTGACGGCAAGCATATGTTGCCACTCATCGTCGGTGATATCTGTAAAGAGTTTCTGTTGGGAGATTCCGGCATTATTGACCAGGATATCTACGCTGCCCAACTGCCGCTCAATGACCGCAAACATCTGTTGGACCTGTGCACGGTCGGATACATCCGCCTGTACCGGCAGGACATTGTACCCCTGCCGGCGAAGTTCAGCGCAGAATGCCGCCGCATCGTCTGCACTTTTGCAGTAATTGACGGCAACATTTGCTCCCTCAAGGGCAAATTTGCGGGCAGTCTCCCGGCCAATTCCGCGTGAAGCACCGGTTATCAATACGGTTTTCGCCATAAATCCACCTTGTTTCATTTCGCCACGGAGGATCAGGAAAAGCGCTTTTTAACGAACCACCGTCCAACGAAGATATTTTTTTCAGGATAGCTTATAGATTGTAGGCCGCGTCCGGACAAAGATCCAAAAGCCGCAGCCTGTTTAAATACGCCTCATTTTAAACCCGCATCATTGTTTCCAATCCCAGGGAAGCAGCTCTTTCAGCCGCAGGATCTTCCCGCCCGGAAGCAGCACCTGCGCATCCCGGTTTTTCGGATGAAGCTGGGTCAAAAACTCACGGCACCGGCCGCATGGCGCCAAAACCTGTCCATCTCCCCCGACCGCAACCAGAGCAGTGATCTGATTTTCTCCGGCCGTAATCATTGCAGCCGCCGCCGCATGTTCGGCACAGAATCCCATGGAACAGGCGGTATCAATACACACCCCGGTATACAGGTTGCCCGCAGCAGTCAGCAGCGCAGCCCCCACCCCGCCAGCTTCTGCAAACGGTGAAAGGACACGGGGAGCAACGACCGCTTTGGCCGCCTGATAAATTTTTTCAAAATCCATTTTTCTCAAGTCCTTTCATTGAAAAGCCGTCCAAATCGCAGTATAATAGAAAATCATAGTGAGGAAAGGGACGGTTGCGGGTGTTACAGATACGAAGAATGGGCTATCGGATGGAAGTAGATATTCATGGCATGACAGTTGCCGAAGCCAAAAAAGCGTTGGAGCAGTTTCTTTCGACAGTGCCGGCCGGTGTTATGGAAGTGACTGTGATTCATGGCTGTCATATGGGGAACAGCCTGCAAAAGATGGTGCGCACCCAGCTCAGCCACAAGCGGATCGCACGCAAAATATTGTCCATGAACAATGGGATTACGGTCTTAGAGCTAATCCCTCGGTAAAGCCCAGCGGCAGATAAACGGGATGGCGCCTATATTTTTGCTCCACCTTTCGGATATCTTGCTGAACCGCTTCCGCGAGCAGCCCCATGTTTTTAAACCGCTGTTCAGGCCGCAAAAATTCAAGCAGGCATACAGGAACCCGCTGGTCATAAAGGTTGTCGGAAAAGCCGATAATATGCGTTTCAGCGAGCGGGGTGCGAACATTGGACACCGTAGGCTTTACACCGATATTGGTAATACTAAGGTATTCTTTTTTGCCAATGATGGACAGGGAGGCATAAACGCCGAACCGGGGCATGACATAACGCTCCGGGAAAACCTGGTTGATGGTTGGAATCCCAAACATCCGCCCGATTTTCGCCCCATGCGTCACGGGGAAATCAAAGGTATAGGGATAGCCGAGCATTCTATGTGCCTCTTCCATATTCCCTTCCTGGATATAGCGGCGGATTCGGGAGGAACTGACGGGTTCGTCATCGTCTACCAGCTCTGGCATGACGTAGACACGAACCCCATAGGTTTCCCCTAAAGAACGAAGCAAATCGGTTGTACCGGCCGCATTTTTGCCAAACCGGTAATCCTGTCCGCAGACAAGTACCTTAGCACGCATCTGTTTATATAGGACGTCCAGGAAAAACTGTTCAGGCTCCATATTTTGAATTGTTTCAAAAGCAGGACACCCGGCGAAAGCGACCCCTGTAGTGAAAAACAGCGCATTTTTAACGGTGGGGGTAGTAATTTCCAGATATCCTTTTTTACTGTCCGGCCGCGCATTCTGTATCGAGAATGAGAGTACGCCGGGTTCCAGTCCTTCCTTCCAGAAAGTAACCGCTTGTTCAATCACAATTCGGTGAGCATGGTGTACACCGTCAAAAAAGCCCAGTGCCAATGCAGTGTCTTTGTCCCATGGTCTAAGTTGATTCCACACAATCATATGACTTCCCCTTTTGCATTTGATGACAGCCTGTCGCAAAAAGTCAGGCCTGATATAATTGATCTGATGATCAACAAAATACAAACATCGACAAAAATAATAAAATTTATAAATGATCAAGTATATACCGACAAAATTTAAAATCCAAACCAATAAATGAATCTAAAAAATCAAATTTGTCGATTGTTGGTGTTTTGTGCAATTAACTGACGAATCAGTTGGCAGATTTACAAACCCGAGCCCATTCCACACGTCTGCCATTCGCCTGAAGAACTTTAATGGTCAGGCCGAATGCGTCAAAAGCCTCGGGTTCTTTACCCTGTTCCGGAATATATCCGAGCTGATCCACAATACATCCCCCGAACGTGTCATAATCTGCATCTTCAGGAAAAGAGACGCCCAGCTTTTCAGCCACTTCGTCCAGCGGTGCCGTTCCGCTGATTTTCCATGTGGAAGCGTCTTCTAACAGGATACAGTCTGATTGGTCGGCGGTCGGATTATCCAGATCCATCTGCCCGACGATTTCCTCTAAAATATCACTGATGGTTAGAATACCGCTGACGCCGCCGTATTCGTCCACAACCACAGCAAAGGACTGTTTGTCTCTCTGCATGTTGCGCAACAGCAGGTCAATTTTGACGGTTTCCGGCACCAGATAGACCGGGCGGATATAAGGGGTTATTTCGGCTGGTGTTTTAACGCCTGCGCGCAGAGCGGCATAGAACCCGCGCACGCTGATCGTCCCCAGCACGTGGTCGATATTGTCCCGGCACACGGGGAAACGGGAGTGATGGCAGTCCAAAATTTCAGCTTCCCATTTTTCCAGTGATTCGTCCTGCCGGAGGACCCGAACCGCGGTGCGGTGGGTCATAATATCCTGCGCGGATTTGGTATCGAATTCAAAAATATTATTAATCATGGTGCGTTCTTGGGGCGCGATCGTACCTTTTTCGCCGCCGATATCCACCATTGTCCGGATTTCTTCTTCGGTGACAGGCTCCTCTTCATCCTCCGGGTTGATCCGGAACAGGCGAAGCACACTGTTGGTAGAGAAGGTCAGAAAAGCAACAATCGGCGCAGTGATTTTGGACAGCACATAAATGAAATTCGCCAGAAGCATTGCCAGCGACTCAGCTTTTTTCATCGCGATCCGTTTTGGAACCAGCTCGCCGAAAATCAGTGTGAAGTAGGATAAGATAATTGTAATCACAATGACGGATAAAGCGTCCAGCACACTGACCGGAATCGGAACGCCCAGGCTGATCAACCAATCCACAAGGAGCTCGGAGAAATTATCCGCGGCAAATGCGCTGCCGAGGAATCCGGCAAGGGTAATACCGATTTGGATCGTTGCCAGAAATTTCGCAGGCTCACTGGTCAGTTTGATCAGGCGGGAAGCCCTTTTGTTGCCCTCCTCCGCTTTTTTGCGGAGCATGTTCTCATTGAGGGTAATCACCGCAATTTCTGCGGAAGCAAAAATTGCATTCAGAAAAATCAGGATCACCTGCAGCAAAAGCTGCCAGGGTAAATGGTCCGAAGACACGCATCATCATCCTTTCAAAGGGTTGTGGGCAGTCAGAATGCAGAATATCAATTGTAATTTTCCCCGGAAATCCATGTCTGACAGCCGCTGGTTGATCTGCAACCGGGGGTCTAATCTATTGTAACATAAGCAGAGAATGAATGCAACTGGTGTAAAAACGCGAAAAAGCATATCCGGACGATAAAAAGGGCCAAAAATGGGTCCAGATTTGGCGTAGAGAAAAAATTTTATGAAATAGAGCGCTAAATCGGCGTTTTAGAGGAAATCTTCAAGGGAAAAGAATGAAGGGGAGATTTCCACAAAAAAAAATAGTCCTGTGGTCCACAGTCCGGAACCTGCTTTGGCATCGTATGAATGTCTTCTATATGGAATGTACCGGCTGCGCGATAAATATCATCTGATTTGACGTCCAAAGCTTCTGTGGCGGTATGGAGACTGACGATCTTTTCGCCACTCGTTGGGAGCTGAGTGATTTGGATTCCCGTGGAATCGTCCAGATGCTTGTAGAGCGTCGGCACATCGTGCCCACATAGATGTTTCTATATAGAATGATGTGCTGGATAGAATGAATGTGCCGGACAGAATAGATGCATCGGATAAATAGATGTGTGGGATAAAATAAATATATGGGATAGAATGGATGTATCGGGATCTCCATCGGGAATTTTGTGGGCAGGGATGTAGCGGCGTTCCTATAAATTCCAATATTTAACAGTTTTAACCTATTGATCATCTCGGGCTATAGGATAGGGTTCATCCTGTGCTAATCCATTTTCTGGATAAATGCCTCTAAAACGTCGTCAAAACAACTATATATGACAGGGAGTTATTGTGCAACAAGTCGAAAATAGAATTTTATAAAAATTTTTTGTTAGGTTTTGGGCTTTTAAAGGGATATATTTTAAAGGGATATAACTTATGGATTCACAAAGAATCCCCCATACCCACATCGTTTTTGCGTACCCCTGATGTTTTTGAACTGTGAACATCAATCAAGGGGTACGCAAAAACAGAATGGGACACAAAAAAGGCTGGCGCTCATATAACGATTGGTCGCGGGGAGAAGTACACTTGGTTGTCTTCTTTGTGCGAAAGCGCGCTGTCTATTTGTATAAATTTTGATAGGCAGGAGGCATGATCATTAGTTATTTTGTCGAATTTGTAACAATTAAAAGAAAATATTAGTTTTTCTGTAAAAAAAGAGATATAATAGGGACAGAGCTTAATTGCAATTGGTGGTTAAGCGCTGACATCTGGGGACCGACTGAATGAAAAATATCACCTATGTTCAAACTTTTTGAGAGAAATCACGACAAAATGAAAAAAAAGTTTAAAAAATCTGCAATAACCTGTTGAAGTTTTTAGCATTTTGTGTTATGATCATGTATAAGTTTGAACACGGAGGGTGGGAGAACATCGTAATGAACGATAATGATTCAGGTCAAAGCATAGTTTCGATCGTTGTAGAGAAATATCAGCACGAATTGTTTACGTATTGCAGAAAGAGATTGCCGAATTATCATGATGCAGAAGATATCTGTCAAGAAGTTTTCGCAATTCTGTATGAGAAATGGGACTTAGTCAAGGATTATGACTATTTGTCAACGTGGTTAAAGAAAACTGCGAATAACAGAATTATGAAATTTCTTCACAAGAACAGAAACTGGAAACTTTTAGACGTATCCGTAGAAGATTTGTTGATCATGGCGCCATCTGTCGAAGACAGTTCGCTTTGTGAGATCAAGTCTTTGGTCAACGAGAAAGAGTGGAATTCTATTCGTGAACACTACGGCTATGGACGTACATACAAGGAAATGGCGGCGAAAGAAAAGATTTCAGTAGACGCGATCTCGATGCGGTTTCACAGGATTAAGCTGAAAATCGCGAAGCATTATAACATTAAGATGAGTAAGAAAGATCAGGGTTCTGAAGAAGAGGTTTTAACATGAAAGAGAACCAGAATAACAAGATCGAAGCTCCGGTAGAACCAACGATTTCTTTGGATGCTGTTTATGAGGATCTTCAGAGTCTGCCGGATTATACAGAAGAAGAATTGCGTCAGATTATTCAGAAGGAACTGAAAAAACCCCGGCAGGAACGAGATTATGCGCTGATTGATGAAACCAGTATGTTGTTGGACTTTATGGGAGCGGAGGTGCCGTCCCCGGATCCGCAGGAAGTGTTTCTGGAGATGGAACGCCGCGGAAGAGCTCATAAACAGAAGGTCCGGCGCAGATTCCGGACAGCGATGGCTGCCTGTCTGACGCTTGTGGTGTTGGCGGGGGCGAATATGTTCTCGGTTTCTGTTTATGGTGAGAATTTATTCAGCACAGCCGTTCAGTATCTGGGCGAAGGCGTTTTTCAGATTGATTTTGAGAAAGAAGAACCGACCATCAGCCTGCCGGTGACAGAGGATGATCCATACGGCATCCGGACAAAATGCGAAGAATACGGTATGGAGGGCGTCCTGACGCCAACCTATATTCCGGAAGGTTTTGAATTGAAGAAAGCCTATTGCGAAAGTATGGAGAAGAATGAAAATAAAAAAGCATATTTCCTATACAGAGAATCAGATAACAGGTTTTCTATTACTATCAGATATTATATAGATCAGTTGACAGATAACGCCTTATTACCTAATAGCAACCAGGATTTAGAGGAGATTGCTGTAGGTGGAAGGACGGTATATCTTCTCCAACAGAATCAGAATGTGAGAGCAGTATTCAACGATGGCGTTTATATCTATGTTCTGAATCTGACCGGAGAGAAAGAGGAAATGATGCAGATCCTGGAAGGGATGAAGGACATTTAATGTTTGGCAATATCCTTGTTTGACAAGGTTTATTGTATATAGAAAGCAGAGGAAACAACTGCAAAGCACAAAAGAGGACAGTCTAGTTTGACAGAAAAGAGAAAACACAGAGAAAGAAAAATACACAGAATGCGCGGATTGCACGAGCCGCGCGAAACGCACAACATACGTAGGCGGCAGGGTCGGACGGAAGAGAAAGAGAGAGAATACGAGAGGAAGGCAAAACATGAAAAAAATTGTAAGTATTCTGCTGGCGATTTCGTTGTCCTGCAGTCTATTGTCCACCACGGTATCTGCGGCAGAACAGAGAGAGTACGCAGTGCCCAAAACCATTCCTGACAGTGTCCTGGCCGAGCATCCGGAGCTCAAGAATGAAGAGCTGGATCCATTGGCTGAGCCGGGAGACTATATTTCAGATGCTACTTTCGGTATGGCGTATATAGGCGGCGAATTGGTAGTACAGGCTACGATGACCTGCTATGACGATGTAACCAAAATGGGTTACAAGGATATTGCCATTTGGAAATGGAACGGGAAAAAGTGGGTCGAGTATGAGCCCTTCTCTAACTGTTCCAAATCTAATACCATGAGCTACGACGAAGAATGGTATATTGCATGTGATGAGCCGGGAGAGTACATGGCCAAGGTTACGATGTATGCACAGATGGGATCCGGGATTTTCGCGGATGTAGAATCCTTTACAGTGGAGAGTAACGTCGTTACGATCGACTAGTAAAAGGAACTGCGTAGCTGGTTTTGCTGCGACATCCCATCGCTGACGACGGTGGTCAGCGATCCAACACAGAAATTACAGCAAGTTGTTTCCTCTGTCTTTTCTGTATTTTTTCGGGCAGCGAATACCGATGCCCCAATCATTCGGTAAAAGGAGACTGTCAATTTTTAGTCTCTTTTTATAAATAAACAAAAGTGGTTTTCATACTATTGCCACAACGCCATGAAAGTTTCTTTATTTCTTTACTTCATGGCAAACAGTCAACTGGGATCAGGCGAATGATCATCGCCTGCCCACCCGATAAAAAAGGGGTGATTCACCCTCCCCCTTTTTTATAGTCTGCGGTGTGGCGCCGGCCGTAGATTTCTCTACAATTTTTAGGCGTCCGATTCTGGAGAACGGTTCCTCTGGGGCTGTTCTCCGACCGAAAACAAGAGGGGTTTCTACCCCGTTGATATAATCCTGCGGCGCATACGCCCGCCGACAGGAGATGAGAACAGGCGTAGCCCCCGGCGGAGGGATATCCGCCGCTTCCCATGATAAAAAGAGGACATCACCCCCCTCTTTTTATTGCCTGTAGTTTCGCGCTGGCTATGGGTACCTCTACAATTTTTAGGCGCGGTCCCCTGGAGAGCGGCTCTTCTGGAGCCGTTCTCCACAAGAAAACAAGAGGGGCTCCATGCCCCGTTGCGATAATCCTGTGGCGCATACGCCCGCTGGCAGGAAGTTAGAACAGGCGTAACTCCGGCGGACAGGACGTCCGCAGCCTCCTTTGGTAAAAAGAGGACATCACCCCCCTCTTTTTATTACTTATAGTTTCGCGCTGGCTATAGGTACCTCTACAATTTTTTAGGCGCGGTTTTGACAAAGCGGACTCTCGTGCATGAGTCCGCTTTGTCTTTTTTATGGACGCTCTTCACTGCCCTGTATCAATTTCGACTTATTTCAATCTATTTCGACTACCGCAAAATCTTAAATAGATTCCACAGTTTTTGAAGCGATACGAGCGTATTCGACAGATTTCAACCAATCCAGAAATTCAAAACGGGCCGCTAAGTCAAAGGACAGCATCTGTTATTCGACAAAATAATGATATTTAACCGATAAATTCTTTTATATTTATCGAATTTAATCGAAAATAAAAGAAAAATGCGATCACGGCCGACTGGACAGATTGGATCGGAAATAATAGAAAAATAGGATCACAGGTATTTGGATGGCTTAGATATTTCGTTTATCTACCATCAGTAAACCATCAGCAAAACGCTTGTGGTCGATTGGACGCTGTCCAGAGGGATCTTGTTTTCAATCATTACCCCAAGCGCCCATGACCATGATGAACCCTTTAAAATTCGACAATTATTAGAATAAAAACCAAATAAAAATACTATATTGTCGAAAATCATCAAAACAATAAAACCGTTTCAAATCTTCTCACTTGCACCGCCTCGAAACAGCGGAGCACGTCTGGGACTATTGTTTCCATATTTCACAATTCTCTATAGTTCGACAAAAAACAATGGTGTTATAGGTCGCCGCATTACGTCTATCACGCCATTCATTGAATCGGCATTTCACCGCCCTTCAAAAGCTTCGACAACTTTTAACAAAATCTGGAGTTTTCAACAGTTGATTTGTTGAAAATTTGGTGAATAAAATGGATCAGAAAAAATGAAATGTTGAATTGGCTGAGATCAAAAGAATCTATGCCTAAACCATCTCCCAACCCAAAGCTATATCCAGCGCCTGCCGGGCAAAATCTTTACTTTCCCGAGGGCTCGAGGCGGCCTGACCAACCCCAATCGCGTCAGGTATCCAATTCGGGTTTCAGCCTTTGGCCCAGCTTTATAGAAGGGCAGATGGGTAGAAGGAACAGCCGGATAGAAGGATAGCCGGATAGAAGGATAGCCGGATAGAAGGATAGTCGGATGGAAGGATAGACGGATAGAAGGACAGTCGGATAAAAGGACAGACGGGTAGAAAGACAGATAGATGGATAGGTTGTTGGGATAGAAACAGATAATTCGACAATACATTAAATATTTATTAAAAACAACATTTATTTTATCGAATTATATTCAATTTTGTCCAGCTTACAGCCTCTATCTGTTTGTATTTCATTCTGAAATTCGACAAAAAATCAAAGAATAAAGTGGTTTAACATATTTTTTGTCGAATCTCATTTCCTGTTTCCATGAAGATCTCACCTGACTGAGAAGATTCAAAAAACAGGAAGTTCGATTAAATTCAATAAAATTCGATAAAATTTGATAAATAACGATATAGTGTTTGATAAATAACGATACAGCATATGGCTGATACAGGGAGGATATGCAAAATACCATAAGACATGAAAGCCAATGATTTTGGACAAAAAACGACAAAACATTAAATATTTATCTGCAATATATAATATTTTTGTCGAATTTTGATTGCGTCGAATTTAAATGAAATGGAGAAGCATAGTAAAAAACAATGCCTTCTGCTTTGAGGTGACATATCATTTGGATGGGCATCAATAGAATATAGCACGGCTTTTTCGACAAAAGTAGTGATTCACAACAAAAAATCCACATACTTGTCGAACAACAATAGAGCTGGATCACCAATGGCAGGGAGATTGTCTGGAATCCGGCCCAAACTTGCCTGTTTGAAAGAGGTTCGTCAACCAATCTTATATTTCGACATATTTCTGCATACTCCCCTCAGTCCATTCTATGGAGCGAGCGGTCCCAATGGTCCGGATGGAGAAGACTCAAACATGCCTTTTTCTGTGAAGAATCACCACTTTCCGGCTATCTGACACGGTTCTTTTTTTGGCAATACGCGGAACATGGAAAAAACAATTGATTTTTTAACGCAGTAATGTATAATAGTAAACGTAAAAACATGCCCTGATATGAGATTTGGACATGTTTTAGGCAAGTATTTTAACAAGGAACAGGAGTCGACCTATGGAAAAGAAAAAGGCAGGTATCATTGGCGCAACCGGCTATGCGGGCGCAGAACTTTTACGTCTCTTGCTTACCCATCCGGACGTCGAAGTCGCAGCAATCAGCTCCGTCAGTTATGAGGGACAGGAAATGGCAGAAGTATACCGCAATTTTCTGGGCAGACTGAACATGGTTCTCACCGACCAGGACGATGTGATTGCTAAAAGCGATGTGATTTTTGCATCCTTGCCCCACGGCCTCTGTGAAGAGATTGGTGCAAAATGCGTTGAGCAGGGAAAAATCCTGATTGACCTGGGTGCGGATTTCCGCCTTTCCAAGGCGGAGGACTACGAAAAATGGTACGGACTGAGCTATCGCCGCCCAGAGCTGCATGAAAAGGCAGCTTATTGTATCCCGGAGCTCCATCGACGACGCCTGACTTCTTCTATCAGCATTATCGGTAATCCCGGCTGCTATCCAACCAGCATTGCTCTTGGCCTTGCGCCTGCTGCACAGGCAGGGAAAATTGTCGGAAATTCTGTCATCATTGACAGCAAATCCGGCGTCACCGGCGCAGGACGCGGGTTGACCCTTGGCAGCCATTATCCGGAGTGCAATGAGGCCTTTTCAGCTTATAAAGTCGCTGCACACCGGCATACTCCGGAAATTGAACAGACTTTGTCGGAATTGCTTGGCGAACCTGCTGCGGTTACTTTTGTGCCCCATCTGCTTCCTGTAAACCGGGGCATCATTTCTACGATCTATGCGACCTTGACAGAAGAGATTTCTGCAGAGGCTATGCATGCGCTTTATACTGATTTCTATCAAGATGAGCCGTTCGTGCGGGTTTTGCCCCTGGGCGTATCCGCGGACATCAAAAATGTCAAATATTCTAATTATTGTGATCTGTCCATTTTCATCGATCCGCGTACCCATCGTCTGATCGTGGTATCGGCAATTGATAATATGGTGAAAGGCGCGGCAGGACAGGCCATTCAAAATATGAACATCCGCTGCGGATTCGCGGAGGATGCAGGTATCCGTTTCATTCCTCCGGCTTTTTAATACCGGGGGAGTCAGGACGAGCCTTAAAAAACAGAAAGGCGAGTGTTAGAAATGAACTGGGATTTTCATGATTTTTTACCGGCCGATGGCGGCGTTTGTGCGGCCGACGGCTTTACAGCGGGCGGGATTCGGTGTGGAATCCGGCCTAACCATACCAAATATGACCTGGCCATGATCTACAGCGACTGCGAATGTACAGCAGCGGCAGTCTATACCCAAAACAAGGTGTTTGGGGCGCCGATTCAGGTCACACGGGCGCATCTTTCTTCCGGCCAGGCACGGGCTGTCATTGTCAATAGCGGCAATGCCAACACCGGCAATCCGGATGGCGTAGAAAAGGCGGAGGCCATGTGCCGGCTGGCGGCGGAGCAGCTCCATATTTCGCCGGATCAGGTGATCGTTGCTTCTACCGGCGTCATTGGGCAGGTCCTTGCCATTGAACCGATTGCAGACCATATCGGTGAACTGGCAGCAAAACTTTCCAAGGATGGCGGCGCGGATGCGGCTGCTGCCATTATGACAACCGATACCAGAAAAAAAGAGATCGCTGTACGGTTCCGTCTTGGCGGCAAGGAATGCGTGATCGGCGGAATGGCCAAAGGCAGCGGGATGATTCATCCCAATATGGCGACGATGCTTTGCTTTTTGACCACGGACGCGGCGATTTCTGCGGAAATGCTGGATAAGGCGCTTCATATGGCCAATGAAAAATCTTTTAACATGGTTAGTATAGACGGGGATACCTCCACAAACGATATGGTCTGCATTATGGCTTCCGGCTGTGCGGGAAATTCCCGGATTGAAACAGAGAATGAGGACTTTGCGACCTTTACAGGCGCTTTGTTCGCTGTTATGCGGAATTTGGCAAAAATGGTGGCGGCAGACGGCGAAGGTGCTACAAAGCTGATTGAATGCACTGTCAGCCATGCGCCGTCTGAAAAAATTGCAAAAGATGTCGCAAAGTCTGTGATCACATCCAGCCTCGTTAAGACCGCTATCTTCGGTGCGGACGCCAACTGGGGCAGAATTCTCTGCGCGATCGGATATGCAGAAGGCAATTTCGATATCCACAAAATTGATATAAGACTGGCCTCCAAAACCAAAAACGTTCTTGTATGTAAAAACGGCGTCGGCGTTGATTTTTCTGAAGAACAGGCGAATATCATCCTTTGGGGGGATGAAGTCAAAATTCTGGTGGACATGCGGGACGGAGAGTGTGAGGCGACAGCCTGGGGCTGCGACCTTACATATGATTATGTGAAAATCAATGGGGATTACAGAACTTGATCAAAACTTTTCCGCACTGCACGCAGTGCGGATTTGTTGCACTATTATGGAAGAAAATGAGGGAAAATAGAATGAAGGTCAATATTGCAGATCGGGCGCAGGTATTGGTTGACGCCCTTCCTTATATTCAGAAATATACAGGAAAAATTGTTGTTGTAAAATACGGCGGGAACGCCATGATTAATGATGAGCTCAAACAGGCAGTCATGCGGGATATTGTGCTGTTATCTCTGGTAGGGATTCAGGTTGTACTCGTGCATGGCGGAGGACCGGAAATTAATGATTTGTTTGCCAAAGTCGGTAAGCAGAGCCGGTTTATTAACGGCCTTCGTTATACCGACAAAGAATCGGTCGATCTGGTGCTGATGGCACTGGCAGGAAAGGTCAATAAGGAACTGGTGCTACGCCTTCAGCAGAACGGCGGCCTTGCGATCGGCCTTTGTGGGGTTGACTCCAACCTGATTATTGCCCAGAAAATGCAGGGAGAACAGGATCTGGGTTTTGTCGGAGAAATCACAGAGGTAAACCCTCAGCCGATCCTGGATTGTCTTAATCAGGGGTATATCCCGGTCATTGCCACCATTTCAGCGGGCAAAGACGGCGAAATGTATAACATTAACGCCGATACGGCTGCTGCTAAAATTGCGGCTGCGCTCCATGCAGAAAATTTGATCCTGATGACGGATATTTCCGGCCTGCTTCGGGATGTCGGTGATGAACAATCACTGATTCCAGTAGTTAAGGTCAGCGAAGTTCCTTCTTTCATTCGGGATGGGATTGTCTCCGGCGGGATGATTCCTAAAATCAACTGCTGTGTAGAAGCGGTGCGCCGCGGCGTCAAAAAAGCTGTCATGATTGACGGCCGTCAGCCTCATTCCGTATTAGTCGAGATGTTTTCCAATGAAGGCGTCGGCACCATGATTATTGAATAGAAAGGCTCCTGGATTTTTGGAAGCAAAAATGTTTATGCGAAGTAATCAAGAATAAGAGGTGATCATCATGAATTTTGAAGAGATTAAGCAGGCCGATCAACAGTATATCGCTCATACCTATAACCGGTTCAATTTTTGCCCCGATTATGGAAAGGGTGCGACATGCTGGGATGCGGCTGGGAAAGAATATATTGATTTTTCAAGCGGGATTGGCGTAAATTCCCTGGGGTTTGCGGATCCGGAATGGGTTGCGGCCGTCAGCTCACAGGCAGCCAAACTGGCACATATCTCAAACCTGTATTATACAGAGCCCTGTGCAGCGCTGGCAAAGGCGCTTTGTACCCGTACGGGGTATTCCAAAGTCTTTTTTGGCAATTCCGGCGCGGAAGCAAATGAAGGTGCAATTAAAGCTGCCCGTAAGAAAAGTTTTGACCAATATGGCGCAGGAAGATCTACTGTTGTTACTCTGGTTAATTCCTTTCACGGACGTACTGTGACGACGCTGTCTGCTACCGGACAAGACCATTTTCATCAATTTTTCTTCCCCTTTACAGAAGGATTTGTTTATGCGCAGGCCAATAATATCGAGGACGTGAAAAGCAAAATCACAGATGACGTGTGTGCTGTGATGATGGAACTGGTACAGGGGGAAGGCGGTGTATTACCGCTTGATGAAGATTTTGTATACGCGGTCTCCAGATTATGCGAGGAGAAAGACCTGATCCTGATTGTCGATGAAGTACAGACAGGCGTTGGACGGACCGGCCGGTTTCTTTGCTGCGAGCATTATCAGCTCAAACCCGATATTGTAACACTGGCTAAGGGGCTGGGCGGCGGTCTTCCAATCGGCGCTGTTCTATTGAATGAGAAAATGGCGGACGTGTTTGGTTATGGGGATCATGGTACTACGTTTGGCGGCAATCCAGTTGCATGCGCAGGTGCCCAGGTCGTTATAAACCGCCTGAATGCCTCGATGATGGATGATGTGCTCCGGAAGGGAGAAAAAATTCGGGCGCGCCTTGCTCAAGTGGGGGAAGTAGAAAACATATCCGGAAAAGGAATGATGCTGGGGCTCCAGCTCAAAACCAAGAAATCCGGAGAGGTTGCTAAAGCCTGCATCGAAAATGGGCTGATTGTATTGACCGCTAAGGAAAAGGTTCGTTTGCTACCGCCTTTGGTGATTACAGATGAGGAATTGGACAAAGGGCTGGATATTTTGACCAGAGTGTTAGAAGTTTAAGTGATAAATAAAAAAATCGCCGTTTTATACGGCGATTTTTTATTTATCAGAGATTGCCCTGTTTTTGCCGGTGTTTATACCGTAAGTTCCCGGAGATCATACGGGGTGTTTTGATAGATCACATGATCCAGCCAGTTGCCAAGCAGAAGATTTGCGTGGCTTCGCCAATTGAAGTAAGGTACGTTTTCCGGATTATCATCCGGAAAATAGTTATAAGGAATCTGGATCGGCAGTCCTTTGCTTCGATCACGAAAATATTCGTTTGCAAGCGAGTCACGGTCGTATTCCGAATGGCCAGTGACGAAAAAGTTCCGTCCCCGATTATCTGCGACAATATGTACGCCGGCAAGATGGGAGTAGGTCAGAATTTGCAGGTCTGGACAGTTTTCGATGTCTTGCGCACGGGTTTCTGTGTGGCGGGAATGAGGTACATAAAAAACTTCATCAAATCCGCGCAGTAAATTGTGCCTGGGCACTAAGACCTGATGCGGGTAAATACCAAACATTTTTTGTGGCAGGGGATATTTAGGGATGCGGTAATAATAATATAGCGCAGCCTGTGCCCCCCAGCAAATAGAGAATACGGAAAACACATGGGTTTTAGCCCAATCTAAAATCTCACACAGTTCCGGCCAATAGTCTACTTCTTCAAACGCCATTTGTTCAAGTGGAGCACCAGTAATAATTAGTCCATCGAAGTATTGCTGTTGGATATCCTGGAAACCCTTATAAAATTTTAGCAGATGCTCCTGCGGGGTGTGTTTAGGAACATGTGTCATGGTCTGTAATAGTTCTACATCTACCTGTAGCGGAGAATTGCTCAGCAGGCGCAGCAACTGTGTTTCTGTGTCCAGTTTATTTGGCATCAGGTTTAACAGTAGAATCCGCAAAGGGCGGATATCCTGGTGTAGGGCACGATCCTCACCCATGACAAATATATTCTCCCGTTCCAGAGCCGCTTTTGCCGGCAGCTTATCCGGAATCCGAATCGGCATAGAATCGTCCTTTCTATATCTATATCTTTACTATTTCTATTTATTATAACAAACCCAGGATAAAATAGCAACAGTAAAGCTTTTAAAATATAAGGAACAGCCTTGCCGGATAAACTTTGTATAATATATATAATCTTTTTGAGAAAATTTTGTCGAAAAACACCGGTTCTTTATCGTGTGTTTTTACTAATCTTAGGTTGACTATGAGGAAAAAATATAGTAATCTATAACTGTAGGTTTCCAAAGAACACATATAATTTGAAGAAAAAGTGGGATATTCTGCAAAAAATGAATCGTTTCACAAAATTAGTAATTATCTGGAATGTGCTCTTTGGAAAGGATTTTATCCGTTCTAAGGAAGGAGGAATGGGGGGTAAATTGCGGATAAAATCAGGCTTTATCAAATTAAGGAGGAACTATAGTGAGAAAGAGTATGAAAAAGATCCTCGCGGTTTTATGCTCTGTGTCTATGCTTCTGCCGTCTGCTGTTTCAGGAGTGACGGCGGCTGAAACGGACGCTGTGACCCGGACAGATTTGAAAATTGTTGCGGATATGATCCATGATAATCCAGGACGTCCGGATTATGTCAGCGCTTACACAGATCCGCAGACATTTGTTGACCGCGGACTCAACGCCAAGGTATTCGATCTGGCAGACGCAGCGCAGTACGGTCTGCTTTGGCCAGACTATAAGGTGGAGGGAACACAGGACAGCATTTTTAATGCAGAAGAGCAAGAATGGATTCTGAACAAGAGAGCGGATTTGATTGAAAAATATGATGCGTATCAGGATGCCGGCATTAAAGTCTATTTCATGATGGACATGATGGTCTTGCCGAGAAACATGAGCAAAACCGGGCTGGATTATAAAACCAACGGCAAGATCGACATTCGCAAAGATGCAACCAAACAGATGATCACCGACATGTTCGATGAAATGTTTGAAGTATTTGTAGACGAAGAGGGCAACAGCCTGATCAATGGTATCTTTGTACGTACCGGCGAAACATATACTGGTGCGCAGTATATGCTGCCGCATCATGAGGGAAATAACCCGCTGGATGTGTATAAAGAAGATATATCCAACGAATCTGAAGCAAATATCGCGTGTCATACAGACTTTGTCAACATCCTGCGGGAAGAGCTCTGTGTCAAGCATGACAAAGAGCTGATTTACCGGACCTGGAGCTTCGGTGACTTCCATAATAACAAAGATACATATTTGGCGGTTTCCGATCAGATCGAACCGCATGAAAACCTTTATTTCTGTATCAAATACGTCGCAGGAGACTTCTTCCGGAACGTTTCCTTCAACCAGTGTCTGAACGCTGGTAAGCATCAGCAGGTTGTCGAAGTACAGTCTGCCCGTGAATACGAAGGAAAGGGCGCATACCCGAACTATATCGGCGACGGTGTCATCAACGGCTTTAAAGAGTACGAATGGTCTATGTCAGACGATTTGAACAAGAGCCTGCGAGACATCATCAATGTCGAAGATTCCAAAGTTGTCGGCGTCTGGACATGGTCCCGCGGCGGCGGCTGGGATGGTCCGTACATCAACGGAAACGGTGAAGAACTGGATCCGGACAACCCGCTGGTCGGCGACTACGGCAAGCCGGGCCTTGGCCACGAATGGGGCGATGAACTCTGGGCGGATGTAAACTCCTATGTTGTTCAGAAATGGGCACAGGATACTTCCAAGACTGATAAGGAACTGGCACTGGAATATGCAAAAGTAGAACTGGGCATGAACGATACAGACGCAGAAAACTTCTATGAGCTGCTGCT
>CAJFUK010000057.1 GCA_904420125.1 Candidatus Falkowella caecavicola
AGCAGCAGCTCATAGAAGTTTTCTGCGTCTGTATCGTTCATGCCCAGTTCTACTTTTGCATATTCCAGTGCCAGTTCCTTATCAGTCCTGGAAGTATCCTGCGCCCATTTCTGAATCACATAGGCGTTAATGTCTGTCCAGAGCTCATCGCCCCATTCATGGCCAAGGCCCGGCTTGCCGTAGTCGCCGACCAGCGGGTTGTCCGGATCCAGTTCTTCACCGCTTCCGTTGATGTACGGACCATCCCAGCCGCCGCCGCGGGACCATGTCCAGACGCCGACAACCGTAGAACCTTCGACGTTGATGACATCCCGCAGACTCTTGTTCTGTGTTTCATCCATAGACCATTCGTACTCTTTAAAGCCGTTGATGACACCGTCGCCGATATAGTTCGGGTATGCACCTTTTCCTTCGTATTCACGGGCACACTGCACTTCAACGATCTGCTGATGCTTACCAGCGTTCAGACACTGGTTGAAGGAAACGTTCCGGAAGAAGTCTCCTGCAAGATATTTGATTGAAAAATAGAGATTTTCATGGGGCTCGATCTGATCGGAAACCGAGAGATATGTACCTTTATTATTATGGAAGTCGCCGAAGCTCCAGGTCCGGTAGATCAGGTCTTTATCATGCTTGACACAGAGCTCTTCCCGCAGGATGTTGACAAAGTCTGTATGGCAGGCGATGGTTGCTTCAGATTCGGTGGCCATATCTGCTTTATATACGTCGAGTGGATTGTTGCCCTGGTGATAAGGCAGCCCATGTGTTTCACCGGTATAGGTTTCACCGGTGCGGACGAAGATGCCGTCAATCAGGCTGTTGCCCTCTTCGTCTACAAATACTTCAAACATTTCATCGAACATGTCGGTGATCATCTGCCGGGTCGCTTCCTTACGGATGTCAATCTTGCCGTTTGTTCTGTAATCCAACCCGGTTTTCAGCATGCTTTTGGGTAAAACAATCATGTCCATGGTAAAATAAACCTTGATGCCGGCCTCTTTGAACTCCTGATAACGTTTGATCAGATCATCTCTCTTATTTTCAATCCATTCTCTTTCATTTTGAGTAAAAATACTGTTTTCAGTTCCCTGCACGGTGTATTTTGGCCAGAGCAGAGCGTACTGCGCCGAATCGGCCAGGTCAAACACTTTAGCATTGACTCCGCGTTCGACAAATGTCTGCGGATAGGCATAGGCGCTGATATAATAATTAGGCTGTCCGGTATTATTCACGTCCGCAATGATTTTCAGATCTGTCCGGGTGACAGCGTCGGTTGTACCGTTCATGTCAGAGTCCCCGCTTGATTCATTACTTTCGTCAGGAGTGCTTTCCTGACTGGTTTCACTGGTTTCTGAGCTCTCAACAACAGAAGATTCTGTTTCAGAACCATTACATGCCGTCAGCAGCAAAAGGGGCGCTGCGACAACAATACTGCAGAGAAGAGCCAAAAAACGCTTTGCTTTGTTCTTCATCGTTTACCCTCCAGTATATTTAAGACATTTTGTATGCAGAGATCCGGTTTTTGTTTATTATACGTAAAAATGCGGATTGGTCAAGGTTTTTGTGTCATCTGTAAGAAGATGAACAAACAATATAAAGCTGCAATTTTTACAAAAAAGGGGCATATACCACGCGGTATATGCCCCTTATAAATAGGGGAAAGAGGAATAGAAATTTTATGCAAATGGGTTTTCCTTAGGATAAAGCATATTTTTGGGCTGGTTGAAATCCACCTCTGTAATGCCAAGCAACCGCATGACAGAATAGAGCGTTTTTCCGGCTTTACCGAATGCGACACCGCCGTGATGCGGATAGTTTTTGCCAATCAGGACATGACGGTAGAAACGGCCCATTTCCGGAATTGCAAAAATACCGATGCCGCCAAACGAACGGGTTGCAACCGGCAGGATTTCACCCTGTGCGATATAGCTGCGCAGGACACAGTCCGCAGAAGACTGCAGACGGAAGAAAGTGATTTCACCCGGTTTGATGTCGCCTTCCAGTGTACCGCGTGTAATATCCGGTTCGCTGTCCGGTTCCAGAGAACGTTTCATAATCAACTGATAACGCATTTCAGGTTTTGTCAGATGACATACCGGTGTATTGCCGCAGTGGAAGCCCATAAAGGTATCCTGCAGACTGTAATCATACTTGCCCTGGATATCACTGATGTAGATATCTTTCGGTACGGTGTTGTTGATATCCAGAATCGTGGGCGGGATCTCGGTGGCACAGGCAATAATATATTCGCTCAGCGCACCGTACATATCCACTTCACAGGAAACCGGGATCAGGCGGGAAGCCAGCCGGGAATTGACATAGCAGGGCACAAAGCCGAATTCAGTCTGGAATGCCGGCCAGCATTTGTTGGCAAACATCGCGTATTCGCTCGCACCCAGATTATCTTTCATCCAGTCTTCCAGCGTAATCTCATACTGCGCCAAACGGGAAAGAATGCCATCCATTTTATTGCCGTCACCCAGCTCTTCCCGCATCTCTTCCATTTTAGCCGGAATCCGGGGATCATTATCATGCTTTTTATAAGCAACCAACAGGTCAAGTTCAGAATTTTCCTGGATCTGAACACCCAGGCGGAAGAACGGTTCAATCGGTGCATTACATGCGACAAAATCCTGCGGACGGGGGCCAAATACAAAAAGTTTGAGCTTTTTCAAGCCGATCAGCACACGGGCAACCGGGATAAACTCCCCGATCATCCCAGCGACTTCCTCCGCTGTTCCAACCGGATACTCAGGGATATAGGCGTTGACGCCGCGGAGCTTGAGGTTATAACTTGCGTTGAGCATGCCGCAATATGCGTCGCCGCGGCCATTAAAGAGGTCTTCTCCAGATTCTTCGGCTGCTGCAACAAACATGACGGGTCCGTCAAATTTTTGTGCCAAGAGGGTTTCCGGTCCTTCTGGACCAAAATTGCCAAGAAAAACACAAAGCGCATTACATTCGGCTGCTTTTAATTCTTCCAGCGCTTTCAGGGTATGGGTTTCATTTTCAATTACGGTTGGAATCTCAACAACAGAGATACCCTGCGCTGCACAGGCTGCAGCAACAGCTTTGCGTCGGGTTTCAGAAAGGGAGATCGGAAAACAGTCGCGGCTGACTGCAACCAGTCCCAGTTTTACTACGGGAATATTTTTGTACATACATTTTCCTGCCCTTCGTCATATTTTAAAAGCCCGGATCCGGAACCTGCAGGCCGAATGGGCTGAATAAACCGTTTTTTCAAACGATTATCTGTTTCTATAGTAGTACAAACTGGACAAAAAGTCAATTGAAACTGTCGGGATTTTTATATCAACAAGGCAGAACAGGGGATGGGTCTCCATACAGGGGGAATGACCGACCTTTGGCTGAAAGAACAGGCAGATATTTATTGACTGTAAAAAATAAAAATTGAGTAAAAATCTTGACAAATTTTATCAGATTCGATATGATAAAAATATGAATTTTTTTATAATTAAAAATGAAAAATTCATGAATATGGTTTTGGAGGCGGAGTATATGGAAAACAAAACAAATGGCATGGCGGTCGGCTCATTGGTGCTGGGTATTCTCGGTATTCTTTGCTCTTTCTTTAGCTTTTTGGGTGCTGTAGCATATCTTGTGGGAATTATTCTGGGAATCATCGGTTTAATTCTTGGCATCTCTGCCAAAAAACAGCAGCCATGCGGGATGGCGACAGCCGGTATCGTACTGTCTATCATCGCCATTGTCCTCTGCGCAATTTCTTTGGTAGCCTGTGTTGCCTGCGTTGCCTGTGTCGGTGGAATTGCAAGTGAAATGTAAACCATCCTAAAGATCAAAGGAAGCGGTCAGGTACTGATCCGCTTCCTTTTTGTATCTATTGTGCCTCCATACGCCTGCAGGCAGAGCGACGATCCATGATATTCTGCTTATGTCATTTGGAGGAAAACAGAAATAAATCAGATACTTTTATCAGATGATATCTATACAGGAGAGTGTGTATGCTTCCATTTATCGAAATTGGCGGCCGGCAATTTCCCATGTACAGCCTTTGTATTCTTCTGGGGATTGCCGGTGGACTGGTCGTTTCCGCTATGCGCGCCCCCAAAAGAGGTTTTCTCAGGGAAGACGCTGTGTTTTCCGGATGTTATGCCTGCATTGGTTTGATGATCGGGGGAAAAATTTTATATCTGCTGACCATTTTGCCAACGCTCTGGAACCATCGGGATCAGATTACAGAACCTTTGGAACTGATTCAAGATTTGCTGTTGGGCGGTTTTGTGTTTTATGGAGGGTTATGCGGGGCGTTGGCTGGCATTTTACTCTATGCCCGGCAGTTTCATCTGGATGCATTTCGGTTGTTGGATTTGCTGACACCGGTTATCCCGCTGGTACATGCTGTCGGAAGGGTTGGCTGCTTTTGTGCAGGCTGCTGTTACGGCCGTCCGGTTGACCCGCCGTTTGGGGTGTATTTTGAAGCCTCTTTAACCGCGCCGCATGATATGGCACTCTTTCCGGTACAGCTTTTGGAAAGTGCACTCAATTTATTGCTTTTTGGGATTTTGCTGTTCCTGGGGCGGAAGCCCAGAAAGAAAGGCACTTTACTAGGTCTTTATCTGTCTTTATATGCGGTTTTGCGTTTTGGGCTGGAATTTTTGCGGTATGATGCGGAACGGGGAAGTTTTCTATTTCTTTCCACTTCTCAGTGGATCAGCCTGTTTCTTCTGCCGGTTGGACTTTGGCTGTTTTTTCTTCGGGAAGATGCCGCTTTGTTTTATAAAATGAATTTTGAGGGGAAGAAAAATACCAGTGTAAATTAAATATCCGGTTCAAATGGAGATTATTTCCTGATTAAACAAGCCAAATCTTTGGTTCTGTACCGGATAAACTGAAATAGCTCTGGAATACTAAGGGCGTGAAGCTTATATTCCATAAAGGAGCTATGAATTATGCGAACAAAAATAATCCCATATTTTCAGGCAGCTATCCTCGCTGCATTAAATTTGTTTGCCATTGCGCTGATTGCTTTTTCCCAGCAGAATGCAGTGCAAGAAACTCTTTCCCGTTATGGTTCCCGTGGCAATGAGGTACGTGCAATTCAGCAGGAACTCCGGGACAGAAGTTTGTACAAGGGCAGTGTGGACGGTATCTACGGAACAGAGACACAAGAAGCCGTCAAGAAATTTCAAAAGCAGCAGGGGTTGACTGCCGACGGAATTGCCGGCCCGGCAACGCTTAGCCGGCTGGGGATTTCAGTCGGTACGGCCCCATCGGCGACTACGGCGAATGTCCAACTGCTGGCCCGAATTATTTCAGCAGAGGGCCGAGGAGAGACTTATACGGGTCAGGTCGCGATCGGAGCCGTTATTCTGAACCGGATTGAACACCCCTCTTTCCCGGACACGCTGTCCGGCGTCATCTATCAGCCGGGCGCTTTTACGGCGATCACCGACGGGCAGTTTAACGAGCCGATAGCAGATTCTGCTTATAATGCGGCCAGAGACGCGCTCAACGGCTGGGATCCGTCCGGCGGCGCCATCTATTATTATAACCCCTCGAAAACATCCAATCAATGGATTCGTCAGCGACCGGTCATCAAGACCATTGGCAATCATGTGTTTTGTTCCTGACAGCGTTGGGCTTTTGCCTTTTTTATCAGATTTATTCTAAAAAACATCACCGCCCGTTAAACGGGCGGTGATGTTTTTTAGAATAAAGGCCCATGGAATTATACATGAGCTTTGCCGGTCCATTGACGGACCCGGAGCCTCAGGACGGTGACAGCCGCCACGTCTTCTGGGCTGAATGTAAACGACCGGCCGGTCTGATGCGCCATCAGGCAGGCAAGCCCCCGCATTTTTTCTTCGGCGTCTGCGACAATCTCCATGTCCCCTTCTCCGATGATACTTTGAAACCGGTACCCGTATCCGCAGGCTTTATCCGAGATAATCAGCGAATGGGCGCAGTCCATTTCAAAGCATACTCGCGGATCGGCCCGCAGTAAATCAATTTTTCTGCCCTCCAGGGCGCTGTGAAAGAAAAGCGTCAGGGTTCCGCTTTCATAGGAAAAACCAAAATTCATGGGTACAATGTAAGGATACGCGCCGGTATTCATCGCAACACGGCATACTTTACAGCTTTGCAGAATCTGTAAGAGATCCGCTTCTTGGGTGACGGCACGATCTTTTCTGCGCATGGATATTCCTCCTTGGTTACATAGGGCTATGTTCGCGGCAGGATTTTTGAAATTCTCTTGGAGACTGTCCGGTGCGCTTTTTAAACCATCCGGAAAAGTAATGCTGGTCAGAAAAGCAAAGAGTGTTGGACACTTCTTTAATACGCAGCCGGGAGTGGATCAACAGATTTTTAGCCGATTCAAGTTTTTGGTTGAGATAATATTCATAAGGCGTTGTGGCAAAGACCTCTTTAAATTGCTGAAAGAGTGCAGAACGAGATGCGTGAAAATGGGCGCAGAGCTCTTCCATGGAAAGATTTCCATCCACATGGGCGTCAATATAATTTTTGACCTGCAGCATCTCCTGATCTTTTACACTGGAGGAAAGCGTCAAATGCCGGTGCAGGGCAATCAAAATCTGATGGAACAGCAAAGCGCCTTCTGTAAATATATCCCCTGTATCTCCCTGTGCAAATACCACAGACTGAAACTTGGAAAATAAATGGCCTATTCGTTCTCCGCACCCTGGAACAACAACTGTATTTTTTAATCCATACCCCTCCAACATGGGTTCCACGGCTTCGCCATATAAATTAAACCAGATCTTGACCCATGGGTTGGCAGCACTGCTGGCGTAGTCATGCCGGCATCCGGCATGCAGGATATAAACATCTCCCTGACGGGCGGTATACAACCGTTGGTTATGAAGAATCGTTCCTTCCCCGGACTGCACATACTCGATCACACTCCAGTCGGAGCACTCCCGGACAATATGATAACTGCCGTCGCAGTAAGAGGTACCGGCCAGCTGGATGCCAAAAGGCGGACTCATTGTTTCGGCCGGGGAAAAAACCTTGATTGTTTCTTTCATATGCCGACTCCTTTCGGATGTGCCATCGCGGGTTTTCCTTAAAACATATTATAATATGTAGCCAGGCATTCAGTCAAGCCGGCATAGAAAATCTCCTTCTTGCGACGGTAAGGATCGCATTGTATCTGTACAGATTTCCAGGGAACGCTTAAAAATCATAAAATAATTCTGAATGATCGAATCAAACTGCCTTGCAGAGGATTTTTTAATCGGTATAATAGGAATAAACCGTACCTTGCGCTGAAATCTATCCATATGAAGGAGAAAGGAAGAGAACGATGCAGAAGATTATCATCCGGACGAACGACGGCCAAAAGCCGATCAGTCCTTATATCTACGGGATTAACGGAGACTATGAGGAATTTGTTGTGACCACTTCCAAACGGCAGGGCGGCAATCGATGGACCGCTTATAACTGGGTAACCAACATGTCCAGTGCAGGAAATGATTATTATCACAATAACGACTACTATCTGGTTTCTCATCTTCCCAGGGAGCAGTGGGATATTCCCGGTGCGCCGACAATTGATTTTCAGGAAAAATGCCTGCAGAACGGGCAGGAACTGGCGGTCGTGACGCTTCAGATGGCCGGATATGTTTCCGCGGATGCCAACGGTCCGGTCAGCGAAGAAGAACACGCGCCTTCTTCCCGATTTGTCAGGACCCAGCTCCGGAAGGGTGCTCCGTTTACGCTGCATCCGGATCCGCATGCGGATACTGTTTATATTGACGAATACGTACACTATCTGGTTGAGCATTTCGGAAAAGCCAATACCGCCCGGGGGATTAAAGGGTATTCTCTGGACAACGAACCGGCGATCTGGAAGGGAACGCATGCGAGAATTCAGACTGAACCACTGGCGGCCGAAGAATTGATCCGCCGCTCGATCGAATTGGCAGGCGCTGTCAAGGATATTGATCCCTATGCGCAGATTTTTGGCCCGGCATTATACGGCATTGTGGCATATATCCGCTTGCAGGATGCTCCGGACTGGGACCGGATTAAAGAGGAAAACGGATACCGGTGGTTTCTGGATTATTATCTGGACAAAATGGCTCAGGCAGAGCGGGCACAGGGCCGCCGTCTGATGGATGTGCTGGACATTCATTATTATGCGGCGGCTACCGGGATCACACCGGAAGGGGAACGGTGCCAGAGAGCTGTGACCTCTTGCCGGAATATGGAACATACAGGATGCCAGCACGCGCGCTTGCAGTCTACCCGTACGCTGTATGAAGAAGGGTATGATGAAAACAGCTGGGTGACAGATTCCCAGCGTTCTTATCTGCCGGTGCTGCCGCTGGTGCGGGAATCCATCCAAAAATATTATCCAGGCACCAAACTGGCGCTGACAGAGTATAATTTTGGCGGCGAAGGACATGTGTCAGGCGGCATCGCGGAGGCGGACGCGCTGGGTATTTTTGCTGAATTTGATGTTTATGCTGCGATGCTCTGGCCCTTTGCCAAGCAAATTGATTATCAGGCTGCCGGAATCAATCTCTACACCAATTATGACGGGAAACGCTCCCGGTTCGGAGACCGTTTGGTTTCCTGTCAGGCAAGCGACCGCAATACGGTTGCTGCATATGCTTCGATAGAAGGGGAAAACACGCAGTGCCTGCATGTGATCCTGCTGAATAAAAACGAAGAAAACCAGGAACAGGTCGTTTTGGATATCCACAGCGAAACTGCCTACCGCACAGTACAGGCCTTCGGATTCGACAGCAGCAGTCCGGAAATCCGGCCGATGGAGGATATCGTCAGACAGGGAGAGTTCAAAGACGGACAATGGACCTGCAACATCCCCCGATTGACAGCACTGCATCTGGTATTTCGTCCATAACAGTCAATATACACAACGGGAAGGATCCTGCAGGGATCAGAAAAGGAGGAGAGAATATCCAATGAATCCAATCATTAAAACAGTTTTCAGCGCAGACCCATCTGCTCATGTATGGCCGGGGGATGACAGAATTTATGTGTATGCATCCCATGATCAGCCTTACACCGACACCCATGACACCATGCAGAGCTATCATGTGTTTTCTTCTGACGATATGGTTAACTGGACTGATCACGGACGTGTTTTGCATCTGGATCAGGTCGAGTGGGCTGTTAGCCATATGTGGGCGATTGATGCAGCTTACCGGCATGGTACTTATTACCTGGTATACTGTGCAGTGGAAAATGCCACGGGCATGTTCCGTACCGGGCTTGCTGTCAGCGATCAGCCCCAGGGGCCGTTTACAGACATCGGGTTTATTCAGGGCGTAGAGTGGGGACAGGATCCGGCGCTGTTTGTCGATGAAGATGATACGCCTTATCTGTTCTGGGGCGCCGGTGGAAGCTGTCATGCCTGCCAGCTGACAGACGATCTTTTGTCTGCAGTCGAGGGGACGGTTGTGGATCTGACCAGTCAGTTGAAATGGGTATTTGAAGGACCGTTTGTTCATAAATATAATGGGAAATATTACCTGTCTTATCCGGGCCTTTTTGAGGGCGAGTGGCCAGAGCATATGTATTATGCGGTGGCGGATCATCCGCTTGGACCGTATACGTTTACAGGGGAATATATCCCGGTTTTTGAAGGGCAGGCGGGAACAAACCACGGCTCAATTATTGAATATAAAGGCAAGTGGTATGCATTCCATCACAGCATGTGGATTTCCGGCGAAAGCGCCTGCCGCAGTTTGATGTGTGATGAGCTTCATTATAATCCGGATGGAACCATTCAGCCGATTTATCCGGATACCATGGGTGTGGCTTCTCTGAAGGATCCTTCCGTCATGCGCGGGACCGTTACATTGCTGCTGGATGCTTCCTGTGCGCAAAAGACCGGTGGAAAATTAAGCGGGACCCGGATTGCCACAGAGCGCCCCGGTTATACCGGACATGGTTATGTTACCGGGTTTGAACGGGATTATCAGGGGGTGATCGTCCTAGCACAATCTGGTCTGGCACGGGACTGCCGGCTGATCGTCCGGTACTGTTCGCCGGAAGCAGACCAGACAATGAAAGTGCTGGTCAACGACAACCAGCTGCTGCCGCCAGGCGTTTCTCCAAGCGTTTATGACAAACGTTTTGTCTTTCCGCAGTGCAGCGACTGGCAGGAACTCGATCTTGGTAAAATTCACCTGAAACAGGGAGATAATCTGATCCGTGTTTATAACGGAAGCGGGCACATCGATCTGGATTATATCAAGCTGGAAGAGTGGGTGGATTAAACGATTTGCAGGCTGTACATTGATGTTTTTTATTTCACCCATGAGAAATGACAACGCATGCCCTTTTTCGTGTGCTTTTTGTAGAAAGCGCCGAAAAAGGGTATTTTTTTCTTGACTTTTTTCTGGAAAAAGGTCATAATAAAGACATATATCTATCAAAGTCAGTCTGTTTTTGAGTTGTAATTAAATGTAAAATATGGAATATAATTTGGTGAAGGAGAATTGGCGGAATGGGAAAAAAAGATAAGTACTATGCATATGAAGATAAAGGGATCAATGTGGGGAAAGTGGTTTTGATCGTCCTATATGTTTTAATTGCCGGGTGTTATGCGTTTTTTATATTTACCAACATGCAGGCTCGTTCCGCTGGGAAAGAACCTGAATTTTTTGGGTATATGATTTTTTCGGCAGATAAAGATATTTATCCGGAAAATAAATTGCAGGATGCACCGGAAATTTCAGAGCATGCGGCCATTTATGCACAAACGGTTGATGCGGCAGACCTTCGTCCGCAGGATGTGATCGTATATAATCCGAATTCTACCAGCCTGCCGGCAGAAAATCCTTCTTTGACACGGGTGCAGGCGATTGCAGAGACGGAGCAGGAGGGCATTTATGCAATCCAGATCAGCGACAATGCAAACGGGGATCCGCAGTATATTATTGACGCGCAGGTGATAGGCCTTGCCGTGTACCAGACCCCTTATCTGGGGTATCTCTTCGATTTCCTGAAATCCAGCTGGGGAATTGTCTGTATTCTTGTGATTCCCTGCGGATTATTCCTGATTTATCAGGTAGTTCGTCTGGTCAAAACGGTGAGACAGTCAAACGAGGATCCGCGGAGCATTCACGACCAGATCCCTGCACCGGCAACTGCTTCCCGGAAACGGGCGGAAGACGTGTTGGTTGATACTTCGGCGCGCCCAATGAAAAGTTATCAGACATCGCAGCCGGGTCTGTCCAGTGATGCCGGCAGGGCACAGCATCACGATGATTTTAAGTTTACCGCATCAAAGGATTATTCGTTGTCCAGAGACGCCAATGGCGTGCGGTATTACGATACCCGGAAGGCTTCCCACAATGAACGTGAGAGCGGAGAGGAGCTGCGCAAACCTGAAGATATACGCAGGGAAATGGCGGAAAGTTTCGGTCATGCGGCGGAGACCCGAAGTGCTGACCGGCAGCCGGCTTATGCTTTTGCCGGGGCGGAAGAAAGAGATCCGTACAATGTGGAGATGGCCTATCGCCGGGAACTGGAAGCCCGGACGCAGGAATTGCCAGTTGCAGAAAGCACAGAGCAGAATTTTTCGGAAGAGGAAGGCTTTGTTACAACAGATGCGCTGTCTAAGCTGGGAATCCAGACACGGATGACACATGACGGTCTGGAGGTTTATGTGGATAAGTCCAAACCCAATAATATGATTTTTAAATTTGCAGCAGATGGATCCAGCTTGGTGATTTCTACCGAAAATTATCAGGCGGAGTTGGATCTGCGCGGATCGGATGAAGAATAGACATCAATGGAATGGCATAACAGCGCTCCTGTTATGCCATTCACATAAATTTCAGATCCAAACTTTTTGACAACATGCAACAAAATATGCAGGCATACGGCACTTATTTATGAATAGAATGGTAGAGAGGATCCTTGTCAGACCAACAGATCCTGCGGAATAAAAAAGAGACGGAGTGATATTTTGCGCTGGAAAGTACTATTAACCGGAATCATTGCCCTGCTTTCTCTTTCTGGCTGTACGCCAGTAGGACCGACTGTGTCTCTGGAAAACAGCAGCGGGATATTATCCGATTGGCAGAGCAGTACGCCTGTTCAGGAAAATTCTGCTGACGATGGTTTGGAATCGGAGGAAGAGTCTATGATTTCTGGCCGTGACGAGTCTGGACAGCCTTCGATACCGGAGGGTTCTTTTCCTTCTGAATATCCTGGCGGAGAGAACGGACAACTGCCGTCCTCGACGGGGGAGATCAGCATGATTGTTGAAGGAATGATGGGGGATGCACAGAGTATTAAAGAGATACTCGCCCAGCAAAGCTCAAATACAGAGCCGGTAGAAAGTTCTACGGCGGAAAACAGTGAAGAACCGATGGAAAGTTCTATGCCGGAAAGCAGTGAAGAGCCGGTAGAAAGTTCTGCACCGGAAAGCAGTGAAGAATCGGTAGAAAGTTCTGCACCGGAAAGCAGCGAAGAATTGACGGAAAATTCTGTACCTCAGGAGAGTGCGCCTGCGGTAGAATGGCCGCCTGTTTTTGAGGGATTGTGGGATCCAGAGGAAAGCCGGCCTTCTGACAGTTCGGAAACCTCTTCTCAGCCGGAAACTGGTACAAAACCCATCCGCCCTGTGACCGTAGACGGGGAAGTACGTGCCATGTGGTTCTCTTATCTGGACTGGGATCAAGAGTTCCGGGGAAAAGATCGAAGCAGTTTTTTGGACGCGTTGGATACGGTGCTTGACAATGTGCAGTCTTTAGGCGTCAATACCCTGATCGTTCATGCACGGTCTCATGGAGACGCGATGTATGCGTCCGATTATTTCCCATGGTCTGAACATGTGAGCGGGACGCTGGATGTCGATCCGGGATATGATCCGTTTGCATTGCTGGTCGATGAGGCGGCCGCACGGGGGATTGCCGTGCAGGCATGGCTCAATCCCATGCGCACGTATACGGATGCGCAGATGGCGCAGCTGGACGACGATTATTTGATTAAGCAGTGGTATCTTTCCGAAGACCGGCTGTTGTATATGATCAAAGCAGATAACGGGTATTGGACACTGAATCCGGCCAATGATGAAGTCAGACAACTGATTGCAGACGGAGTGGAGGAAATAGTCCGTAATTATGCGGTCGAGGCAATTCATATTGATGATTATTTTTATCCTTATGGATGGGATATGGACCAGGATCAGGCATCCTATGCGCTGTACCGCGAAAACGGAGGAAGGTTATCCAAAGAAGACTGGCGCCGGGAAAATGTCAATCAAATGGTCCGTGCCATGTATGAAGCTGTGAAACGGGCGGACAGCCAGGTTGCGTTTGGAGTTAGTCCAACGGGCAATATCAAGACAAATTATGAAACCTTATTTGCAGATGTTGAACATTGGTGTACAGAACCGGACGGATATCTGGACTATATCATGCCACAGGTTTATTGGGGCTTTGAAAATAAAACCATGCCCTACCAGGACTGTGTTGAACAATGGGAAGAGCTGGTTCAGGAGAGCGGATTGGATCTGTATATCGGGCTGGCCGCTTATAAAATCGGAGACGCGGGCAATGGGACAGAATGGGCCAACAATACGGATATGATGGAATCCCAGATCATTGCGGCCAGAAAACTGGACGGATATGCCGGGATTGCCCTGTATGATTATAAATCGCTGTTTCGTCCGGCTGCCGCTGTAAAACAGGCTGTGGAAGAAGAAAAATCTAAACTGGAAGCCCTTTTTAATTCCTGATCTTTTGGAAAAATTGCCCCGTTTTCAGAAAAATTTCGGGGCAGCTTTTCCTGTTCTTATGAAACGAAACCTTTCGCCGGCTGGTTTGCCGGAACGCCGATTAAATGTAGGATGTGAGAAGTTTGGCAAAAATGAGACGGAACAGAAGGATTGGTTCCATCATTTTGACAATGATTGTATTATGCAGTGTGCTGGCTGCTTCCGGACATTATATCTGGAACGGCCAGCAGGTTCTTTCAGCGGAGTCTGCTCCTTCGGAAGAATCCACCGGTTCGCCGCAGACACTGCTGGTAGATTATGAGGAATTGGCAAAATACACGGATACCCAGCCAGAAGACACGATCCCGGTCATCTCGGTTCCGTTTCAGGAACTCAGCAAGCCGGATTATTCCTTTCCGCTGGAAACCAAAGCTTTTTATTTGGAACCGGGTAAGGATATTCTGAAAAATGAATCAGCGACAGAAGAAGAGGTAGCAGCTGAGATCGATACAATTCTACAAAATCTTGCCGCTTTTGACTTTACCACCATTATTTTGGATACTCGGTATAACGGGAAGGTGGTATACGATTCAGAACTGTTTCAATCCACTGATGTGGACGTGCTTTCGCTCTTGATAGAAAAGGCAGAAGCGCAGAATGCAGAGGTTTATGTTGTCCATCACCTTTATGGGAATACCCGCTCGGATGGCTCGACAACAGAAGCGATCATGAGTTTGGAAAATCATGATTTTCTGCTGGAAGCTGTCCAGGAACTTGCAAACCGGTACAGTCCGGATGGAATTTTAATGGCCGATTATGAGACCCAGCCTACTGCTGCCAATTATTATTGGTACACCCAGACCGGTTTGGGTATGGACTATATGGACTGGCTGAAAGAAAATGCGGATAATACCATGCGTGATGTGACGCGCCAGGTGCTTTACAGCGATGCAACGGTCGCTGTGGGTTTGCTGACTGAAAGTGTATGGGCAAATCAGACAACCCGTGAGGAAGGTTCGGCAACCGCGGCTTCTTATGAGTCATTAGTGGATGGAATGGCCGATACCCGTGCCTGGGTGCAGGATGGTTATTTTGACTTTGTACTTGCCAAAGCTTATGGTTCACTGACCGATGGCGCTGTGCCGTTTGTAAATGTTGTAGAATGGTGGAGTAATCTCTGCAACGAAGCGGGAATACCGTTTTTTGCCATGCAGTCGGCTGAAAATGCCGTTTCCTCTCAGACAGGATGGAGCGGGCCGGATCAGCTGGCGCGGCAGATTGCCAGGGCAAGGGAGATTGCAGGTTACCGCGGCAGCGCTTTTTATGGTTATGGACGGCTTATCGCAGATCCGTCCGGCAGCACCCGGTCGGTGATTCAATACTATGCCGATAATTATCCGGAAAATGAACTGTTCCAGGATTTAACGATCTCTTATCCGAGTAAGACCCAGATTTCGACCTATGAAGCAGAGGTACGCATTGAGGGAAGGTATGATCCGCAGCAGGAAGTCTATATTAATGGGGAAAAAGTCATTCCCACTTCTCGTGGACAATTCCTGGTTCGGTTTCCACTGGAAGTCGGTGACAACACCTTTAGAATTGAGCATAAAGGTCAGGTACAGGTCTATACTGTTCACCGGGATGTAGATGTGCTCAAAGGCATGGTACCTTATACCGGCACACTGGAATTAGACGGAGAAACCCGACTGATGGTTGACGTCGTCGGCTACCGTGGATCGAGTGTTTATGCCGTATTAAACGGTATGCGGATTGATTTGGAACCGGTAGAAGGCGGGGATGATGAAAACAGCGAGTCCATTTATATGACGTATCGCGGATCCTTTGTGCTGCCGGAAGGCATCATTGAACAGGAACAGGACCTGGGAAGAATCGTAGTTTATGGAAGCTATCAAAGTGAAAGCGATACCATTACAGGTGCGCGCGTTAAGGTCAAAGCGCTGCCCCCACCGATCACGGTGATGCCGACCGATCAGATTATTGTGACATCCACTTATGCATGGTTGTATGAATATAACTCAACGCACGAGTACCCAAGCCCACTGTTATATGCACTGCCCGAAGGAACCATTGATTATATTGACAGTGAACTCACGGTGGATGGCGTCAAATATTATAAAACGGTTTCAGGAAAGCGAGTCAGTTCTCAGCAGGTAGAATATTTCGATGGAGAGGATCACGGGGACAGCGGGCTCAGAGACGCCGAGATCTGGACAGAAGACGGTGCCACATATCTTCGCTTTAAGGTCGACTGGAAAGCGCCGTTTGATCTGACGATCCCCGGATATGACTCCATGAGCGGAAACTCCTACCAAGTGGAGAATTTTGATGCAGGATCGATTGCCATTACTTTTGATTACACGAAAGAACAGCCGCAGCTTAACGGAAGCTTTGAGGGAACGATTTTTTCCGGAGCAGAGTGGCAGACCGTTTCTTCGGAAATCAATCAGACCAGACTGGTTTTGGATCTTGCCGATGCGGGCAGTTACTATGGGGCCTCCGCGTACTATGAAGATGAGGAAACGTTAGTCTTCCGATTTAATCAGTCTCCCGGCGGACTGGACGGCGTGGTGATTTATGTGGACGCCGGTCACGGTGGCTATCAGGGAGGCAGAGTCGCTGCCGGGGAAACCAAGCAGCCGTCTGATTATGCAGACGCTGGCGCTATCGGCACCTATCTGGGCGACGACGGTGCTACGGTGATTGTTGCAGAAGCAGAACTCAACTGGGAGATGGCTATGGAGGTCGCCTCCATGTTGGAAATGAAGGGAGCGACAGTTATCTTGCCGGATGCGGATGCCAACCATTTTGAACTGTATGAGCGGCCATTTACTGCGCGCGGCTATTATCCCCATATTTTCTTATCCATCCATCATAATTCAGCTCCTGGTACGGCCGGTACCGGAGTGGAGGTGTTCTACAACACGCCCTTCTCTCAGCCGCTGGCTGAAACAATCGTGAATGAAATGTCGGATTATTATGATGCGATGTATGCAGACGGTAAAAATCGAAATCGCGGAGACAAATGGAGTGAATTTGCAGTCACCAGAGAAAAACAGTTTGTTTCGGTTTTGGTTGAAGTGGGATTTGTCAATAATCCGGAAGAACTCAAGCTACTGCATAACAGCCTCAACCGTTATGGAATGGCGCAGGCGATTGTCGATGGAATCGAAGAATACGTTACGAGTCATTGATAAAAAAGCGGACGCGATATCAATCCGTCCGCTTTTTTAGCGGATTTTGCAGGATCCGTTTTTTGGCAGGATAAAGGAGACAATCCGGTTGTACAGCATGGACAAGGATGGAAAGTCTGAAAAGAGCTGTGGGAAATCCAGTTACCACAGAAGAGATCTACAAAACAGGAGGACCTATGAAAAAAGTATGGTGTTGGTTTGACGGAATTGCAGGAAGCATTGTATGTATTCTTGGAATTTTACTGGTGGTTGTGCCGATTGATATCCGTTGGATGGGATTTTTGGCACTGATGTTCGGCATGCTGTATATTTTCTCGGTTTTTCAGCGGAAAAAAGTCCCGGCATGGAAAAAAGCCAATCAGATTTTTCGTGGCCTTTTTATCGCCGGCGCTGTTTTTATCCTTGCATTTTTAGGGATGATGCGTTTATCCACACGGGAATACCAGGAAACGTCAGAACCGCGTACGGTGATTGTGCTCGGCTGTAAGGTGCGGGGAGAAGAACCGTCCATGATGCTCCAAAACAGGTTGGATGCAGCGCTGATGTTTTTACAGGAACATGAGGAATATGCCTGTATTGTCTCCGGTGGGCAGGGAGAGGGAGAAGCAATCAGCGAAGCAGAGGCTATGTATCGTTTTCTAACTGAAAACGGTATTGCGGCTGAACGGATCATTTTGGAGGACCAATCGGTGAATACGCGGCAGAATCTGGAATATTCCGCGCAAAAAATTCGGGAAGCGGGGCTGCCGGAGGATGTAGTCATCGTGACGGACGGATTTCATCAGTACCGGGCACAGATGTATGCCCAGTGGGCAGGGCTTTCGGCTGAGGGAGTCGATTGTTATCTGCGGTTGGACTCTGCCATCTGTTACTGGCTCCGGGAGATTCCCGGTGTGATCATTGCATGGCTCGAACAGTTATTTTAATCCATAAATTCTTGGCAGAAAATTTAGCGTATGATGCGTTTTTATGCCAGGATCGATTGATAAAAATGTAAATAAAATGAAAAAATTTCTGGAAGCAGCTCGCAAAATCTTGAAAAAAACAAAAAATCATTGTACACTAATAAACAGAGCATTCATCAAAGAGAGGGGATCACATCATGTTTAAAATTATCGAAAAAAGGCAGCTCAATCAAGCGGTATTCCTGATGAAAATTGATGCGCCTTTTATCGCCAAGAAAGCGCAGGCCGGTCAGTTTATTATTTTTCGAGTGGACGAGTATAGTGAACGTGTCCCACTGACCATCGCTGATTATGACCGGGAGGCCGGAACGGTTACGATCATTTTCCAGGTTGTCGGCCGTTCTACCAAACTGCTGGTGGATCTTGAGGCAGGGGATTCCATTCTCGATTTTGTCGGCCCGCTTGGGGTTGCTTCTCATTTTGGCGATATTAAAAAGGCCGCGGTGATCGGCGGCGGCGTCGGATGCGCGATTGCTTACCCGCAGGCGAAAGCACTCTTTCAAATGGGGGTTGCGGTCGATGTGATCGCCGGTTTCCGAAATAAAGATCTGATCATTCTGGAAGAGGAAATGCGGGCGGTATCCGATCATCTGATCATTACTACAGACGACGGTTCCAACGGGAATAAAGGGTTTGTTACCAACGCTTTGCAGCAGCAGATTGATGCGGGAAATCAATATGATCTGGTCGTAGCCATCGGCCCGGTTCCAATGATGAAATTTGTCTGTGAAGTGACCAGGCCTTATTCGATCCGCACGATGGTGTCTTTAAATCCGATTATGATCGACGGAACCGGCATGTGCGGATGCTGCCGCGTTAATGTCGACGGACAGATTCGGTTTGCCTGTGTAGACGGCCCGGACTTTGACGGACATAAAGTGGATTTTGATGAACTGATTCGTCGGAACAATGTATATAAACAGCAAGAAGAACATGATGCGGCGCATGTCTGCCGCCTGCATCATGCAACACCCGCAGAATAAATCGGGAAAGGATGAGCAGAATGCCGAATATGTCTTTAAAAAAATTGGAGATGCCCGTGCAGGCACCGGAAATTCGTAATCACAATTTTGAAGAGGTTGCTCTGGGATATACAGCAGAAATGGCTATGGAAGAAGCACAGCGGTGTTTAAACTGCAAACACAAGCCTTGTATCAGCGGATGTCCGGTGAATGTCCGGATTCCGGAATTTATTGCGCATGTTGCGGTGGGAGAATTTGAAGAAGCATATCGCGTCATTACTTCTACCAATGCACTTCCGGCCGTCTGCGGCCGTGTCTGTCCTCAGGAGTCTCAGTGCGAAAGCAAGTGTGTGCGGGGCATAAAGGGAGAGCCGGTTGCGATTGGGCGGCTGGAGCGTTTTGTCGCAGACTGGCATATGCAACATGTGAAAGAACAGCCGGTTCGACCGGAACCAAACGGACACAAAGTCGCCATTGTCGGTGCAGGACCTTCCGGCCTTTCCTGTGCGGGGGATCTGGCACAGAAAGGATATGATGTCACGATTTTTGAAGCGTTCCATACTGCCGGTGGGGTTTTGGTCTATGGAATTCCGGAATTTCGTCTGCCCAAGGCGATTGTCAAAAAAGAAATTGAAAAGTTGCAGCAGATGGGCGTTACCGTGATGACCGATATGGTGATTGGAAAAGTGCTCTCCATTGATGAATTGTTTGAGCAGGGCTATGAAGCTGTATTTATTGGTTCAGGTGCAGGGCTGCCGCGGTTTATGGGGATTGAAGGAGAAGGATTGGTTGGCGTATATTCTGCCAATGAATTTCTGACCAGAATCAATTTGATGAAAGCCTATTTGGAGGATTATGATACGCCAATTCGCCGGGCAAAGGCAGTGGCAGTTGTCGGAGGCGGAAACGTGGCGATGGATGCGGCGCGCTGTGCAAAACGGATGGGCGCAGAGCATGTATATGTGGTATACCGTCGGGGCGAAGCGGAAATGCCGGCGCGTTTGGAAGAGATAGAGCATGCCAAGGAAGAGGGAATTGAATTTAAGTTTCTGACCAATCCTGTCCGAATTTTAGGGGATGAAAATGGAAACGTGACAGGAATCGAATGCGTTCGTATGGAATTGGGCGATCCGGATGAAAACGGCCGCCGCTCTCCGATTGCACAGGAAGGGTCTAATTTTGTAATCGAAGTGGACAGCGTAATTATGGCCATTGGTACCTCGCCAAATCCACTGCTTCGCACAACAACGGCGGGGCTGGAAGCCAACCGTCGGGGATGTCTGATCGTGGACGAAGGCATGGCAACGACAAAACAAGGCGTATATGCAGGCGGTGACGCTGTCACAGGCGCGGCCACGGTTATTTTGGCTATGGGCGCCGGAAAAAAAGCTGCACAGTCAATAGACGATTATATTCAGAGCAAATAAATAAAAATAGCTGGCAGAGAGTCCTTCAAAGGGCTCTCTGTTTTTTATGGAGCCTTTACTGGCCGGTAAAGAGAAGCAGCCCTTAATGTAAAAGAGACGATTGCCGACAGCTAAAACAGGCTGTTTTGTAAACAAACGGGATAAAATTTTATAAAAACAGGAAAATCCCCCTTGCAAGAATGGTCCGGACACGTTATAATATTATTTGTTTATTTGGACAGGCAAACAAATTAAAGGAGGATTTCACCAATGAATACATGGATGAGAATACTGGATGCCAGCACTGCTGTTTCTTCAGCTGTAGAGGGCGCCGAACAGACTGCGCCGACGTGGCTGGCCCTATTAATGCAATTTGGTGTTTTTATACCGATCATTCTTATTTTCTATTTTTTATTAATCCGTCCGCAAAGAAAACGGGACAAGCAGATGCAGGAGATGCGAAATTCTTTGCAGGTTGGGGACGAAGTTGTGACAAGCGGCGGAATTATTGGAATTGTTGTCAGTATCAAAGAAGATACTGTGGTCGTGGAAACAGGTTCTGACCGTTCCAAAGTTCGGCTCAAACGCTGGGCTATTCAGTCCAATGAGACGATTCACGACGAAGATTAAAATCAGCAGCGGTATATTTGTCCGGTCGGCTGAATATATTGAAATTGAACATCCCGGCATGCGGTATGCCGGGATATCAATTTGACAGACCGAAAGGATGGATGAAACAGTGAATAAACCTGCATCGGATACACCCCGTTATATGAAACCCATTCTGGCAGGAATGATCGTGGGAATTGTGATCACTGCCGTTTTTCTGATGCTTTCTGCTCTGGTGATGACCAGCCGGGACATTCCCGTATCCGCTACTTCGGTGATGGCGTTGGGATCCGGCCTGGCAGGCGCTTTATGCGGAGGATATGTGTCTGCGAGACTGACTGGGGAAAAAGGACTTTTCTTTGGCGCTTTATGCGGGGGCATACTCTGTGTGATCCTTTTGATATCCAGCACAGTGCTGATGAAAGGACTTCCTGGCACCCGCTTTGCAGTGAATGCCGTAGCGCTTGTGGTAGCTGGTGCAATCGGCGGAATTTTGGGAGTCAACCAAAAAAAGAGAAAATAGGCTTGCTTTTTGGGAAAAAATACGGTACAATAAGTTTGTATAAACAGCAGTGTTCAGACTGCTGAAATTACAGATATGAGGAGATAGAAAACATGAAACATGTTAAGACATTAAATGCGGCAAATTTGAAGAAAACAGCAGCACACGGCGGTTGTGGCGAGTGCCAGGCATCCTGCCAGTCTGCCTGCAAAACTTCCTGCACGGTGGCAAACCAGAAGTGCGAGAAAAAAGATAAGTAATCCATATCCATGCATTTGAAGCGTGAGATAGGCTGATGTTCGTTTTTGCAGCATAACAGCCACCATGTCAAAAACTTCCGGTTTCTTTTCCGTTTTAAGGCAATATTTTTAAAACGCCTTGAAATTAAAAGAAACCGTATTTTTTTCTGCCGGTATTTATCAAACCGCGGGAAGAAAAAGAAAGGATTTTATAAGATCATGATTCATAAATATCAGTTAAACGGATGTAATATTGTATTAGATGTACACAGCGGAGGGGTACACATTGTCGATGACCTTACATACCGGATGCTTGATCTGATTCAACCGCCGCTGCAGCCGGTATGTCCGGAGACGGCGCGGGATGTACTGGCAGACACCTATACAGATGCGGAAATCACAGAAGCTTATCAGGAACTCTATCAGATGTATCAGGACGGGGTTCTGTTCAGCGAGGATGATTATGCGCAGTTTGCAGACCGGATGGTTGCCTCCCCGATTAAGGCGATGTGTCTGCACATTTCTCATGACTGCAACCTTCGCTGTAAATATTGTTTTGCTTCTACCGGGGATTTCGGACAGGGACGGATGTTAATGCCAGTTGAAACCGGGAAAAAAGCGATTGACTTTCTTCTGGAGCATTCCAAGGGACGGCGGAACCTGGAATTGGATTTCTTTGGAGGAGAACCGCTGATGAACTTTGGCGCGGTTAAAGAAGTGGTTCGGTATGCACGGAGCAAGGAAAAAGAATATAATAAAAATTTCCGTTTTACCATTACGACAAACGGGGTTCTGCTGGATCAGGAGAAAATTGACTTTATCAATGCGGAAATGTCTAATGTCGTCCTGTCGCTTGACGGACGTAAAGAGGTCAATGACCGGATGCGGCCGGATGTGGGGGGACACGGTTCGTATGACCGGATTATTGACCGGTATAAGGCCCTGGTACAGACCCGCGGGGACAAGGATTACTATGTGCGCGGCACTTTTACAAAATATAATCTGGATTTTATGGAGGATGTACTTCATATCAGCCGTCAAGGATTCGACCAGCTTTCGGTAGAACCGGTCGTGACGGATCCTCAAATGCCCTATGCGCTTACGGAAGAGGATCTGCCTGCCATTTTTGCCGAGTATGAGCGGCTGGCCGCTTATATGGCCAGTCCGGAACACAGGGGCGAATTCAACTTCTTTCATTTTATGATTGATCTGGATCAGGGGCCCTGCGCCATTAAGCGGCTCCGTGGCTGCGGCTGCGGCAATGAATATGTGGCGGTGACGCCGGACGGAGATATTTACCCATGCCATCAATTTGTCGGGATGGAAGAATGGAAAATGGGGAATCTGGAAGACGGCACTTTTGATTTTCGTAAAAAGGATTTCTTTGCACAGACGACGATCTATAATAAAGAAGACTGCCGGACATGCTGGGCAAAATTCTATTGCAGCGGCGGCTGCAACGCCAACAATTTGCAGTATAGCGGAGATGTTCTAAAAGCTCATAAACTTTCCTGCGAGCTGGAGAAAAAACGGGTAGAATGCGCGATTATGATTAAAGCATGCCGGATGATGGATGCTGAATAAAGGAGAGGAAGAACGGATGAAAAAAGTTGGCTTTATCGGTGTAGGAAATATGGGGGCCGCTATCGTTCGCGGCATTCTTTCCAGTCCGCTGGCAAAGGAACTTTCAGTATCGGCTTATGATCAGGATGAGGACAAACTGGCACAGCTTGTATCTATAGGGGTTCATGCGGCAAAAGGTGCGACGGAGATTGCCGCTGAAAATGATTACGTATTTTTAGTTGTGAAGCCCCAGAATATGGCGCAGTTATTGGAGGATATCCGGAAAAAGGCGAACCGGGAAGCGATTTATGTTTCGATTGCCGCCGGAATTTCTTCTGCTTATATTCAGCAAGCCCTGGGATTTGACGCTAAAGTCGTTTTGGTTATGCCCAATACCCCGTTTATTTTAGGGGAAGGCGCTTCCGCGCTGGCCAGGACACCGCTTGTCTCCGAAGACGCATTTGCGCTGGTTTGCCGTATTTTTGAAAGCCGGGGAAAAATCGCGGTGCTGGATGAAAGTCAAATGAAAGAAATTATTGCAATTAACGGGAGCAGCCCAGCGTTTATCTACCTTTTTGCCAAGGCGTTTATGTCGTATGCTGCAGCGCATGGTATTGCGCAGGAAACAGCGCTTCCTTTGTTTTGTCAGACCCTGACCGGCGCTGCTAAAATGATGACGGATTCCGGAAAAAACATTGATGAACTCATCGAGATGGTTAGTTCAAAAGGCGGGACCACGATTGCGGGACTGTCTGCCTTTTATGAGCGGGATCTGGAGGGTATCACCAGGGAAGCCTGTGAACGGTGTCTGCACAGGGCAGAAGAATTAGCGCAGTAACGCGTGTTCTGCAGCATCATTCTGCACAGGGGAATTTCAAAAATCATTTGGGTAAAAATCCCTGGGGCTTTTTTAGCCGCAGGGATTTTTGTGGTGTGGCACAGTTTGATACCGGGCAATCCATTTTCTGTAACAGTCCAACAGAAAAACGTTCTATTTCTATTGCGCTGGACATAAGATATAGTACAGCTTTCCGGACAAGACCGGAAAATAAGGAATAGAAAAAGGATGGCAGAAAAAATGAGGATCAGAGGTTTTAAACATCGAGAGAGGCGGGAAGCAAACGGAGAAAAGGGTGGAGTCAGTCGTCTGATTCTGCTGCTGTTTGGGCTATTTGCAGGCGGGATCGCCTTCGGGGCACTAATGGCCGGGAATGGTTCTGCAGAAGCTATGGGCGTCTTGCAGTCTGCGACCAGCCTGTTTTCGGCAGAACGTGCCAGTCAACCATTATTCACTACATTCGTACATTCTATTTCGGCGTCCGGATCCTTGCTGCTGTTATTGTTTTTTTGTGGATTTTGGGCAGTGGGTCAGCCGGTAGAGCTTTTTATCCCACTCTTTAAAGGTTTGGGTTTGGGCATGTCTATGGGGTATCTGTACTTATATTATCATCTCAAAGGCGTACTCTTCAGCCTTGCTCTGATCTTACCCCAGGCATTTTTATCCTCTTTAGCGATTATTTTGGCTGGGAAAGAGAGTATACAAATGTCCAGCTTATTGTTTAAAATGCTGGCAGGGGGAAGGGAGAATGCGGGTGGTCTCTCCATTGTGCGTTTATACTGTACCAAATTTATGATTCTTGGGGGCATGATTTTACTGGCCGCTTTGGTAGACTGTGTCTGTACATTTGCTTTTGCACGATTTTTTGTTATGTGACACGCAATATGGTGATAGATTAACTAAAGAACACCTCTGTATTCGCAGGGGTGTTCTTTGCCGTATCACACGAAAAATAAAGGCTAAACTGCCTATTTGCATATCTGCTACTTGCAATTTTTCCTGATCCTGCTATAATGAGTTTGCAAGTTAAATCCACGAAAATAAAACTTTTGAACCTGGAATTTGACAAAAATTTTTCCAGGCATGCAATAAAAAAAACTTTTCCAGCATTATTCTTATGAAAGGAGTCAAAGCATGCTGCTCTTTCAAGTGATCACTTCTCTAGAAAATCAAAACCCATCCCCCAAACGTGCCTCTTTCCCTGCCGTGGATGAAGCGCTTATCCCCAGGATTGCACAGGGTGATCAGGATGCATTTTATGAAATCTATATGGCAACCCACAAGGGATTATATGGGTTTGCGCTTTCAGTGGTCAAAAATACTGAGGACGCGGAAGACGTTCTGCAGGAAACTTATCTCCGTCTCCGGATGGCGGCGCATTTATATAAGCCGCAGGGAAAACCGATGGCTTGGCTATGTACGATTGTGCGGAATCTGAGCCTGATGAAAATCAAAGAACAAAACAGGACAGATTCACTGGAGGATACCTGCTTTTCCGACCAGGTAGATCTGTCTGGAATATCCGATATTCATGATCGGATGGTGCTCAAAACAGTGTTGGCAAAATTACCTGCCGATGAACGGCAGATTGTGATGCTCCACACCGTGACCGGACTGAAGCACAGAGAGATCGCACAGGTGATGCAGATACCATTGGCTACCGTGCTTTCTAAGTATAGCCGTGCTTTAAAAAAGTTGAAAGGGTATCTGGAAAAGGAGGGTTTTCTGAATGAAGTCAAACCAGATTAAAAGGAGCCTTCAAAATGCAGTGGCCGATCTGACGCCGGATCTGTATGATAAGGTTTCCCGTATTCCTGTCCTCCCGATGGAAAGGATGGATTCATATATGACAACAGATAAGCAGAAATCCAAAAATGTATGGAAAAAATATGCCGGCTTTGCTGTGGCGGCATGCCTGGCTATTGTATGTTTGAGCGGTGGATTGTGGTATAGAGCATCTTCTATGACCGATTCTATTATCTCGATTGATGTAAACCCCAGCATAGAGCTGACAACCAACAGCGGCAATCAGGTCCTGACCGTAACGCCTATGAATGCCGACGGCGAGATTATTCTCGATGGGATGGATTTGCGCAGGGTAGATCTGAATGTGGCTGTCAATGCGTTAACCGGTTCTATGGTGAAACACGGCTATCTGACCGGAGATGGTGGAAGCATTCTGGTTAGCGTGCAGAATAAGGACATGGAAAAGGCAGAACGTATTCGGGCCAGTGTCTCAACAGATATTCAGGATGCTTTGGAAGGGTATCATATATCTGCAACTGTGCTCAATCAAACAGTATCTGAGCAGGATCAGGCCATCGATTTACGGGCTCAAGCAGAAGAATATCAGATTTCATATGGAAAAGCGGTCTTTTTACACCATCTTTCTCAGAAAGACAGTACGCTGTCGATCGAAAGTTTAGCGGATAAGTCGTTTCGGGAGATTGCGACGCTGATTCAAGAGAAAAATATTGATATCAGCGATATGATTGATTATGACCGGGATGACAGCTTGTATGAAAATATTACAGACGCTATTGAAGATTTTGATGAAGAGCAGCCCATATCTACTGAAAATCTGATCTCGGAAGAAGAGGCTAAGGAAGCGGCATTACAGAATGCGGGACTGAAAGCTTCGGAAGTAACCTTTACGAAGGTACAACTGGACCGTGATGATGGACGGAGCGTATATGATATTGAGTTTTATGGAACAGACAACAAGTACGACTATGAAATTGACGCGGCAACCGGTGAAGTAGTAAAAGG
>CAJFUK010000058.1 GCA_904420125.1 Candidatus Falkowella caecavicola
GGGGAAATATTCCCGGAGGATGAAACTTTGACCATCCGATTCCAGGTGGCGTTCCCTGTCATCCCATCGGTCACCAATTCCGGCAGCGAAATCATAGCGGGTCTTGAGAGAAGAGACAACCTTCATACGTTTTGTCTGATTTTCTCCCAGGTCAGTTTCCCCTTGAGGGAATCCGGACGCATGAAGCTATTGCGCGGTTAACTCCAGTAGCCATTCAGGACGCGCACCCATATATCAGCAAACAGGTTTCCGACCACTCTTTTAAACATTTCACTCTGCCGGAGCAGGGGAATCCTTTCAAACAATTTCTTTTGAATCAAACGCTTCTGTGCCAAACAAAGCGTTTTGATGGCAGGATCGCATATGGTTCCATCAATGAACACGAAAACAGCTTTCCCTGTTCGTCATTCCTTTCCCGTTTGTCTTTTCGGAGGCGGCGTCATTGCACAGGGACTGTTTTCTTTGCTGAAAAAATATGGTGATCCCAAAAATCCTCTGCCTGTTTACGCCATGATATTTATTATGACAAATATGATAAGGCTCTGTCCTTTAAGCCAAAAAGGATCGTAAAGATGATCTTGCAGAGTTTCCGGGAGACCCCGCCGAAAACGGTCAGGTGGTGCTTTTCTCTGACTTTCAGGGATTGGCAGCAAGTCGGACAGAACAGGATCGCAAAAAGCTGCCCGTTGGGCAGCAAACCGAATACCCGCCCAGGGTAAGGCGAGCCAAATTGGGAGATATGCTTTTTATTCCGGTAAACCCGCCGAATGGAGTCGCTTTTACCCTAAGCCAGGTAAAGGACTGCCAATTTGTCCGGTGCATCGAAACAATGGATATCCCAATCCTGCGAAGGATGACGGCACCCAGCGTGCCGTCGATATCGGGGCGAGAGGTAAGGACCTCATTGGTCTGGTGGAGAAGATAGGGCATCTGTTCTTCCCGTTTTTCCATCTGATTCTCCAAAAGCATCAGCTATTCCATGAGCGGACGAACCTGAAACGCACAGGCGCCATTCTTTCGTATGGGGCTTAACCCAAAGAGTGATTCTGTATCTTCTGTTTGCTGCGTCCATGATGCCATATCCAACCGGGTATAACAATTTTTCTACGGTGCCCTTGTCAAAAACACCGTAAATACCATAATACGAGGAGTGATAACATGCATGTATTTCGCGTTGCATTGTTACAGCTAATTGCTGCCGCAGATCAGGAGGGAAACCTGAAAAAGGGGATGGAATTTTGCCGGCAGGCAAAGACGATGGGCGCTGATCTGGCGCTTTTTCCGGAAATGTGGAATAATGGATATCATTTGCCCCCAGATATAGAACAGTTACAGAAAGAGGCAATTGCGCCGGACAGCCCATTCGTTATGTCCTTTAAAAATCTTGCCAGAGAACTGGAAATGGCCATTGGTATCACCTTTTTAGAAAAATATCCGTCCGGTCCCCGCAATACGTTATGTCTGTTTGACCGGTTTGGGAACTGCATTTTGACCTATTCCAAAGTGCATACCTGTGATTTTGACGTCGAACGGAATCTTACCCCGGGGGATGATTTCTATACAGCGGATCTGGATACAGAGCAGGGACCAGTGAAAGTCGGCGCCATGATTTGTTTTGACCGGGAATTTCCCGAAAGCGCAAGGATTTTAATGCTCAAAGGCGCAGAGATTATTTTAGTTCCCAACGCCTGCCCGATGGAGATCAACCGCCTCACACAGCTGCGCGCCCGCGCGTTTGAGAATATGGTCGGGATTGCGACCGCCAATTATGCCTATGGACAGCCGGATTGTAATGGGCATTCATCAGCTTTTGACGGGATGGCCTACCGGCCCGGTTCGGAAAGTCCGCGGGACACCCTGATCATAGAAGCAGGGGAAGCTGAGGGAATTTACCTGGCGTCGTTTCCCATGGAAGAAATCCGGCGGTACCGGGAAAACGAAGTGCACGGAAACGCATACCGGCATCCCCGGAAATACGGGCTGCTGGTTGCAGAACAGATTGAGCAGCCGTTTGTTCGTCCCGATTACAGAAAATAGGCTGGATGATACAGATGCTATCCGGCTGTCAGACAGAGAAAAGCAGGCAGACAGCATGTGCGGCCATGCCTTCGCCAGCTCCGGTAAAACCCAGATGTTCTTCGGTTGTTGCCTTCAGGTTGATCTGTGTTTCCTGTAGCTGCAGAACTTCTGCAAAACGGGTTTTCATGGCGGGCAGGTACGAGGCCAGTTTAGGCGCCTGTGCAATAATCGTGGCATCCAGGTTGCCGACCATCCATCCCTGTTCCCGTATCAGACGGCCAACATGCTGTAGAAGCAGCATGCTGTCTGCATCCTGATACGCAGCGTCTGTGTCCGGAAAATGTTTGCCGATGTCTCCCAGGCCGGCGGCGCCCAACAAAGAATCCATGACGGCATGCGTTAACACGTCTGCATCAGAATGGCCCAGCAGCCCGTTCTCCCAGGGAATTTCAACCCCCCCTAAGATCAGCTTTCTGCCGGGAACCAGGCGATGCACATCATATCCATGCCCAATTCGCATTTTTTTCTCCTCCTGTAGCTTTTTTTCTGATTTTGCGGCCGAAAGCAGACTTTCCAGTAAAGGAATATCATCCGGCGTGGTCAGTTTGTGGTTGGGATACAGCGCTGGAACAATATGGACAGGGTGGAAGGGTTCGATCATCTGGCTGTCGTCGGTGCAGGATGATGGGGATTGCGCCAATGCCTGTGCATAGAGGGATTTTTCAAAAATCTGGGGGGTTTGTGCGGCATAAAGCGTCTCACGCGCTGGCGTCTGGCAGATGACCATATCTTCCCCGGCGATCTTAATGGTGTCTTTGACCGGCGCGGCCAGAACGGCCGCGCCATATTTTCGTGCTGCTTCTGCGGTGCGGAGGATATCCTCTTTCTGAATCAGGGGCCGGGCCGCATCATGGATAGCGACCAGCCCGTTCTGCTCCGACAGACAGAAGAACCCATTGGCAGCGGACTGCCTGCGATCTGCGCCACCGGCGGTCAGGTGAACCGGCACGGACAGTTTCAGATCCTGCAGCAACATCCGAATCGTCGGGAAATCATCCGGCTGTGTAACAATCACAACCTCTTTTAAACATGGCAGGGAGGCAAACTCCTGCAGGCTATACAAAAGTACTGGGACGCCCAAAAGGGGCAGTAAGTGTTTTTTAATTCCGCCCATCCGGACACCTTGTCCGCCGGCGACAAGAATAACAGATAAATCCTGCATATCAGTTCCTCCAATCTGTTGCATATCTTTATTATAGCAAAGTTTGCAGGACTGTACAATTCTTTTCTTAATCATGGATTTTTGTTGTATTTTATTGACTTGTTATGTAGGGGAAGATATAATCAAATCCAGAAATACCTGATTTTATACAGAAAATTGATGTAGCATGTGACAGGAAATATGTTGCTTGCTGTGGAAAGGGGTATGCGTATGGCAGTATTAGTAACCGGCGGCGCAGGCTATATTGGATCCCATACCTGCGTCGAACTGCTTGGGGCGGGGGAGGAAATTATTGTTGTTGACAATTTTATCAACAGCAAACCGGAGGCTTTGAACCGCATCCGCGAGATCACTGGAAAAGATTTTCGATTTTATCAGACGGATCTGCTGGACCGGACAGGTCTTGAACAGGTTTTTGCAGAAAATCAGATCGACGCGGTGATCCATTTTGCCGGACTCAAAGCGGTCGGGGAATCGGTTGCACAGCCGCTTCGTTATTATTATAATAATGTGACGGGAACGCTGATTTTGTGCGAAATGATGCAGCAATATCACTGTAAACGAATGGTATTCAGCTCTTCGGCCACTGTATACGGCGCGCCTGAAAGTGTGCCCATTCGAGAAGATTTTCCGTTGCATACGACCAATCCCTACGGCAGTACAAAATTAATGATTGAGCAGATCCTGCAGGATCTCTGTGTTGCAGATTCGGAATGGAGCGTATGCCTGTTGCGCTACTTTAATCCAATTGGCGCGCACGAAAGCGGGAAGATCGGCGAAAATCCCGACGGGATCCCGAACAATCTGATGCCCTATATTAATCAGGTTGCCAGCGGAAAACTCCCGTATTTACGGGTGTTCGGCAACGACTATCCAACACATGACGGAACAGGCGTGCGGGACTATATCCATGTAGTCGATTTGGCACTGGGACATTTGAAAGCCTTACAAAAGGTACGTACTACCAAAGGCGTTGACGCCTATAATCTGGGAACCGGGATCGGGTATTCTGTACTGGATATTGTCAAAGCGTTTGAGAAGGTTTCCGGCGTGCCGATCCCGTATGAAATCACCGCACGCCGCCCCGGAGATATTGCAGAATGCTATGCTGATCCCACCAAGGCAAAGATGCAATTAGGCTGGACAGCAACACGCGGGATTGAACAGATGTGCCGGGATGCCTGGCGTTTTACTCAGCAGAATCCAAATGGGCTGGAATAAAAACAGGTATCATATTCAGTACGCAAGGGCATGATATCCGGCAAGAGCGGGATATGCGGGATATTAAAGAGTTTAAAAAATGGTCATGAGGCAAAAAGGAACAGGCGGATGGCAACTGCTGATAAGAAAGTATTGAACACAAACTAATTTAACGACTGACAGACAGGTTGCGAAGAAAAGCGGACAGGAAGCCTAACGGCTTTTTGCCCGCTTTCTCTATATTTCGTGGAATGATAGAACTGCGGTTTTCCACTTTCAAAGGATATTGCATCACCTGCTCCACTTCGGCATTCTGCAAGCCGCGTAAATACAGGCTTTTTACCCGTCTAAATATCCACGCTGATAGGAAAAATAAATATCATTGCTGAGGCCGCAAGCGGACTATCCGTTTGCGGCCTCTTGCTTATCAGACAGCAAAGAGGGGAAAAGCCGTCAAGGATGCAAAACACAAAGTTTATCCTTGACGGCTTTTCTTGGTTTTTCTACATAAATATTTTATCAATCGCTTATCAATTGACGAAAATTTATGCAGTCAATAGTACTCTGAAAAGTTGATCGATCAAGATACCAACTTGATCGATGACCTCTTTGGATTATCGCTATCTATTCTTTTATTTTTTACGATTTCCACATTTGATACGTTTTCATCAATCATAAAATATGCGCCGCCAATTCCCCATAATTGAGGATATATTTTAGTCGTGTTGTCAATAACGGATTCCTTTTTTAGATCGTGGTGCATGCATGTCAAATCTAACCTCTGATTTTGAGATATCTATTACTATATATCCGATTATTTGCGCATATTTCTAAATACTTCTCAAAAATGTAAGGTTAACAACATCTTGCTTTACTGTATCATATTCACAACCAGCATTAACCCACTCGCTTGTTTCTTTTTGAATTCGATCATGCCATTTTTTATTGAACACTTTTTTCAGAAGTTGGATATATAGGGATTTCCAATATACGCGTCATGTTTACAGCTTATTCTCCTAAATATTGGCGTGCTTTTCTAACGAAATTTTTATGGCTTTCGCCACATCTGTAATAATACGGAGCTGCTGTGTTGAACAGCTTTCTAATAACTCCGTTAGTTCATTCAGTGATACTTTTCGTTCTAATGGTTTTTCACATAACAAATCGTCAGTTTGTACTTCGAGGACTCTTGCAATATCCACCAAAACAGGCAGACTTAATTTCGTGTTGCCTGTTTCTATATGACTCATATGTGTAACAGAAATGCCAACATGTTCTGCTAATTGCTCTTGGGATAGCCCATGCGCCTTTCGATATTTGCGTATTTGTTGACCAATTTTAAAATAATCCATAAAACTCACCTAAACAGTTTATCTATACTTGAATTGTATAGGCAAATGCGATATAATAAAATAAACTATATAGGCTATTTTATGCCTATATAGTTTAAGATACGCGTATGTTTTTATAACTTATTATGAGAAAAGAGGAGAGAATATGAACAAAATGACAAACTGTAAAACCTGTGGAACTGAAATTGCGGCAAATGCAAAAATATGCCCCTCGTGTGGAGCAAAAAATAAACCACCGGTCTATAAAAAGGTATGGTTTTGGATTTTAATTGTTTTTATTGTAATTCCGACTATCGGAGGAATTATCGGCTCCAGTAGAAATGACAGCAATACAGACACCACTAATAGATCAGTATCTTCTAATCATGTTGTTTCTCCAAAAAATTCATCTTTTGAAGGTGATTGCGGAATTATCGCCTCGGCTGAAATGGGTACAAATATAATTGGTTATCCAACCCTTACAATTTCAATCGAAAACACATCCGGTAAGGATATTTCAGCAATCAGGTTCTATGCGATTCCCTATGATGTTTATGGAGAAGAAATTTCCAATATTTTTGCAAACAGTCAACGTGAGTTATATACAGATGATACTATAGCTGCGGGGCAATCCGATAAATTGTACTATGACCCATTTATAGAAAACAGCATTAAAACTTTGAAATTATATGTTTATAGTGTGTACTTCGCAGATGGAACAGAGTGGGGGGATAAGGACGCGACAAAATCCACCATATTAAATAATGGAGCGTTAATCGAAGTGTCTGGACAATCTTAAAATATTAGAAGAAGCCGCCGCAGATTTTTTCTTTCATTCAATTGGATATTGAGTAGAAATACATATTTTTCCTCTAAGTTTGCCTAAACAGGGTATACTGACCATATTAGTAGTTAAAGCGAAATTTTTAAAATCTTTTCAAAACTTTTTGGCTGCTCAACAGCACTGATTTGAAAGTCTGTCAAGGATGCCATCAGCAAGGCGTAGCCGGTTCCTTGACAGGTTTTTAAATCGGTGCTACTCCCCCGATAATGATAGTTTTCGTCCGTTCCCCCTCGGAGAGCGCACGATGGTCGCAGACCATCCACCGCCCGCAGGGTGGTGAGTCAGTGCCCCTTTGGGATCATAATTGACAGATTGAAACTGGTACTCGCATATGCTATAATTTCAATGTAATAAATCGGAATTTGCGGAGGTGAATAATGTGAAGAAAATGATATTTGGAATAGCCATCATTTTGTTTGGATTTAGTATGGCTTATATTTCTATAACAGCGGAATGGGGAATTATGCAGGTAGTTTCAATCTTGTCTGTATTTATTGGGCTGGGCTTTTCAATTTTTGGATTTATTGAGAGAGACAAATAACTTCTAGTTTGTTGAACTATCAGAACAAGGGCATGACAGCAATTCAGCGTGTCATGCCCTCGCTTGCTTTCAATCTTCACTCCCCTCGACTGGTCTACCATTTTACCACAAATGAGCCGCCAGTCTTTCTGCATTAGGTAGCAAAAACCACTCTTACAGAGTACATCCCAGAAAAAGATTTTACTCAAGTATGCAATAGACAACGGTTTTACCAAAACAACCTTTTTCATCGACGACGGCGTTTCCAGGGTAACTTTTGGCAGACCGGGAAATGGTGCGTACCTACGAGCAGGACAAAGCAGACTTTGACAGTTTTGCGGCGGTTATTCGGAAGTATGTGGGAATTACCGAACTGACGCCTACGATTGTCAAAGAGTGTGTGAAAAAGATTATCGTCCATGCGCCGGACAAGTCCAGCGGCCACCGGCGGCAGAAAATCCAGATTATTTGGAACTTCGTCGGGGAATTGAAGCAGGACGAGGACAAGCAGACC
>CAJFUK010000059.1 GCA_904420125.1 Candidatus Falkowella caecavicola
ACTTGATATATCTACGCCAATAACATTTGCTCCATAATCAGCAAGTCCTCTCGGAATAACTCCTGTTCCAGTACCGAGATCAAGCCAAGCAGAATTCGCCTTTCTGACACCAAGAGATAATAATCGGTCGTATAGTTCTTTCGGATAAATATCACGATATTTAGCATATTCCGAAGCGGTCTTACCAAAATCAAAGCCTTGCCCATTATCGATAATTGAATTTCGCATTCATTTTCCTCCTTTATTTATTTTATATTTATTATATTGTATCATGCTTAATCAAAAAGCACAACATGAGAGCTTTACTCTTCCATGTTGTGCTTTTCTTGGTGGAGACGAAGAGGATCGAACTCTCGACCTTACGGATGCGAACCGTACGCTCTCCCAGCTGAGCTACGCCCCCATAATCTTATTGCAGAATGCTTTTTTAGTATACTCTTCCTGCACAGACTTGTCAAGAAAAATTCAGTAAATGACCGTTATTTTCTGTCTGAGCTTGCATGGTGTCGCCGCGGTGCAATATCCAGGCAGGCTTGCCTTCTACGCGCGGATATGGTAATATGAATAGTATCATCACACAGAGAGGAGCAGAAGTGAACCAATGAAACAGTTAAATATCGGAAACAGCGGCATAATGGCCTCGGAAATCGCCCTGGGTTGCATGCGAATCAGCGGCATGGATGCGCGCGCGGCGGCAAAGCTGATTGATACCGCAGTAGACAACGGCATCAATTTTTTTGATCATGCAGATATATACGGCGGCGGACAGGCGGAGTCCACATTTGCACAGGGTCTGAAATTTGCGTCCTGCAAACGGGAGGATCTGATTCTACAGACAAAATGTGCCATCCGTGGTGGGTACTATGACTTTTCCAAAGAACATATTATCCATTCAGTGGAAAACAGCTTGTCCCGCCTGGAAACAGATTATCTGGATCTGCTGCTTTTACACCGTCCAGACACGCTGGTCGAGGCAGAGGATATTGCCGAAGCTTTTTCCTACCTGCATAACAGCGGAAAGGTTCGACAGTTTGGCGTCAGCAATTTCACCCCTCTGCAGATCGAGCTGCTTGAAAAATTCAGCGGCTACCGGATGCTGGTCAACCAGTTGCAGTTTAGTATCACCAATACGTCCATGATCGACGCCGGGCTGAATGCAAACACTGCTTTTCCCGCAGCGATTGACCGGGACGGCGGCGTTCTGGATTACTGCCGGCTGCGGGATATTACGATCCAAGCCTGGTCCCCGATGCAGCATGGCTTCTTTGAGGGATTATTTATTGATAATGACCAGTTCCCGGAACTGAATCAGGTTCTGGACAGAATCGCAGCAGAAAAAGGCGTTTCAAAATCCGCTTTGTCGATTGCATGGATTCTGCGGCACCCTGCCAAAATACAGCCGATTGTCGGCTCCACGAATCTGGCGCGGCTGGCGGATTTCTGTACTGCGTCCAATGTCTCTTTATCCCGCGAAGAATGGTATGAAATCTACCGTTCTGCCGGAAACCGCATTCTGTAATATTGTACCCGCTCGTTTAAAAGGGGGATACCGCCTGTCCAGACGGTATCCCCCTTTTCTCTGTTTCTCCATATGCCCTATTTCCTAGATCCATGCGCATGCGCTCAAAGCCCTCGCTGCTGCAGGTCATGCACCAGCTGCACATAAAATTCCCGTACATCAAATCCCGGGATATCCTCCCGGTTCAAGTCAATCATGTCTCCATGCGTCACCCCGCGCCTGCCTGGAACAGAAACCAGCGTAAACCGTTGCCCCCACTGCATCGCATCTACCGAAACCAATCCGTCATTTTCTCCGTCAAACCGCTTGACAAGATGATAAGAAACGTTGAGTGGAAATTTTCCGCTCCGCGCGCAGGCAGCCTTGGAACCAATGCTCTGATAAAAAATTCCCGGCTGATCCGGCGCTTCCTGCAGCAATGCCCGGCAGCGTTGCTCGGTCAAATCGGATACGGCCGCCATAAAGTCCGGATTTTGCTCCCCCATTTTTCGCAGTGCATGGTTATATGTATTTGCCAATGCCTGACAGGCTCCCGCAGGAACCTGCCCTAACAGCCGTTCAACAAAAATACAGCCTTTGTGGGGTGTGTTGATCGTGGTCAGAGAAGCAACGTAAGGCGCTATGCCCAGACAGCTGATGGCATACCGGGAATCCAGCCCTCCTTTAGAATGGGCAATGATATTCAGCTTTTCACAGCCGGTTTCTTCAATAATTTCCTGTATCCGCTCCTTGAGCTCGGCCCCGCTGTCAGCAATCGAAGCCGCTGACTGCTGCTGTCCATAATAAACTTCTGCTCCGTTCTCCACCAGTTCCTTCGGAACCCTGCCCCAGTAATTCAGAAAGCGGCTGTCCCGAAAAAATACGCCGTGTACCAGAAGCAAAGGATATCGTGTCTTACAGATCTGCCGGTCTTTTCTTTCCTCGTTGATCCGTTGTTTTTCTGTTTCAAAGCGATACTCTTCGCTAGTCACCCGGCAGATAAAGAAGAGCGCAATGATGTTGGCAATCGGCACCCACCCCAGCAATGCACCAACAATCCGCCTTTTAATCCCCAGCTGCATCGAGGTGCAGTATACCCGGATCATTCCGTTCCAGAACAGGATGGATGCGGCCAGCAGCGTAATGCCCGCGTTAATCCAGAAAAGCGGCCAATCAATGGGTTCAGGCATCCAAAGAATGCCCACGCAAACCATCCAGATAATCTCCAATGTAACCGCAATTAAAAAAAGGATCAGCAAATCGGTTCCGCCCCGCAGAACACCGAGCCTTCGGCTGGGATACCGCTGCGGCAGCGGAAAAATATTGATCAAAACAAACGCGACGGCCAGAAGAATACCAATCATCGCCGCCGCCCATACAGACAGTTGCAGCATGGAAAAAATCAACGGGGCGTTAAACACGCAGAGTATTCCTGCCAGATTCCATAGCCTGCGAAAATACAACATCATACTACCTCTTTTTCATCTGTTATTTCCGGATGTTTTTCCGCACCAACCGGAAAATCGGCATGAAGCCGCTACTGCTTATCTTATATTTTCATTGTATCAAATCATCAGACCTGATGCAATATTTCTGCAAAGAATTGTCGGCAGGGCTATTGCAATCTGCCCTGTTCTCCGCTATAATGGGATCAAAAAGAAAAGCGGAGGAATCGTCATGTCTAATCCATATTTGCCTAAATGGGAGTATATTCCCGACGGAGAACCGCGTGTTTTTGGAAACCGCGTCTATGTTTACGGTTCCCATGATAAAGCTGGTTCCGACAAATTCTGCGATTATGTCTTAAAATGCTGGAGCGCGCCGCTGGACAATCTAAATGATTGGACCTGCCACGGCGACATTTTTCATACCCGGATCGACCGGGATCATCCGTCCGATACCGACTGGACCGCGGACAATAATGAATTGTATGCGCCAGATGTTGTAGAAAAGGACGGAAAATACTATTTGTATGCATATATTATCAACGCAAAGGGCTGTGTCGCCGTCAGTGAACGGCCGGAGGGCCCCTTCCGTTTGCTGTCCAAATATCAGTATACCATTCCCGATTCTGTCTGCTGCAACGGCTGGTTTATTGACCCGGGCGTATTTGTGGATGATGACGGACGAACATACATTTATTGTGGTTTTGAGCGTTCTTTCATGGCGGAGATCAACAGCGAAAATATGTATGAAGTGCTGGACGGTACCTGTATTGAACATATTATTCCCTGTGAAGCCACAGAAGCAGGGGGCTTTACCGAAAAGGAATCGCTTTTCTTTGAAGCCTGTTCGGTGCGCAAGGTCGGCAGCACCTATTATATGATCTATTCTCCTAAAGTCGGCAGTCGGCTGGCCTATGCGACTTCGGACAAACCGACCGGTCCGTTTACCTACCGGGGGTATATTATTGATAACGGCGTTGATTATCCGGGAGGGAACAACCATGGCTCGATTGCCTGTATTAACGGCCAATGGTATATTTTCTATCATCGGATGACCAACCGGACGATTATGTCGAGGCGGGAATGCGTCGAACGGATTGAAATCCTTCCGGATGGCACCATCCCGACGGTAGAAATGACCTCCCTTGGATTTGAGACCTCCCTTTCCCCGTATCGGATCACCGAAGCGGAGATTGCCTGCGTGCTGAAAGGAGGCGCGTTTATTACGGAAAAAAATGTCTTTGACCGTGTGATCACCAATATTACAGAAGGTTGCGTCATCGGTTATAAGTATTTTGACTTTGGCGAAGATTTCTCCAGCAAAACCATGGAGTTTTCCGCGTCCATAAACGGCTGCGGCTGTGACAGCCATCTGCATATTCTTCTGGACAGCGAAGATGGGGAGGAAATCGGTGTTTGTGATATTGGAAGGGACAGTGGTGTTGTGACGCAGGTGGTTAAAAATGTGACTGGCCGCCATGCGGTCTATTTGAAGGTCACCACCGATTATAGCGGTTGGACTGGGGAACCTTTTAAAAACCGCTGCCTGTTTGAACTGAAGTCTTTTGTGTTTATGAAATAAAGTCCTCTGTTCCAGCGCAAAGCGGCTGATCCAAACTCCTGCGATTTCATGACGCATCCTGTTTTGTATAAACCTGATAGAATACAATGAAATCCATGTTGTCCTTGACGGACGGATTCCTGTTTGTCAGAAAGATTGATACTTTCCTTTTACTAATCCGCAGGGCGGCCAAATGGCCGTCCTGCTTTTTTTATATTTTAACCAGCGGATTCATGGACCGGCGTGTATCAATATAAATCCAGAACGGGGAACAAGCAATCCTTGAGTATATGAAATCAAGCACCCTATGCTATCCCATTACAAAAAGGTGTTTTTATCCCTTTTCCTGTCATAGAATATAGCGTCAATCTGTTCTGTTGGACTGATCAATCTATCAATCACTTTAAACAAGCGGCATGGCCAGCCGTAGAAAGACAGGTGTATGACAAAATGAAAATATGGAGAAGCATACGAGGGGCATGGAAAAAGATCTGCCTAATTGATAAGCTTTTACTCCTTTTTATGCTGATTTTAATCACCCAGTCCGCCTATACTTTATTCGCTGCCAGAAATTTTTCCCAGGAAACCAACACGGTTGATGTCATCGTGCGAACATCCGCCGCCGCGATTTTCGGCTATTTCCTGAGCGGCAATTTTGTAAAGCCTTCTTCCTCTGTGCCGGAGAAGATGGAGCAAGACCCACCCGAAATCCGGGACAGCGCCCAGGCACAGGGACAGGTTCCATCCACGGGATCCGAAGAAAAGCGCACCGAGACGACCTTCTCTCCAGTATATTACACAAAAATGCAGGTCATCATTGTCGCCGCTATCGGCATCTTCTCGCTGATTCCCCTGCTGATCGTCCGAAATTTTGCAGAAATCACCCCCGAAACTGCCGCTACGGTCTCGCAGTTTCGGGACTTCGTCTCTGCCTCAGTTGGCTTCCTGGTTGGCTGTAAAAAGCATGAATGAAACCGGCCCATGGGTCAGAAAGCTTGATCGACCGCGTAACAGATCCTGCCTCTGTCCGGTTAGAACAGGCGCAGCTGCACGCCTGACGAAGAAAAACGCCTGGCAGCCGTCGTAGTTTGCAGGACATCCTGGGGTAACTCTTCCAAAAATACAGAAGGCGCTTCGGCCGTGGTCAGAATCAGTTCTTCCCGGGCCCGGGTCATTCCAACGTAGAAAAGCCGTCGTTCTTCATCCAGATCGGTCACATAGTGGGGAGATTCCAGCGGCAGAGATCCAGCGGTCAGGCCAAAAAGGAAAACCGCCGGAAATTCCAGTCCCTTTGCCCCATGGAGCGTCATGACACGGACTGCGCCTGCAGCATAGCTTTTTCCACTGGCACGCTGCAAATCCGGTTCCTCTCCGATGGTCAGTGCCTGCAAGAAGTCCGGCAGACTGGTATGGAACACCGCCATATGCATAAGTTGCTCAAATGCCGGCGTGATGCCGTGCAGTTTCCCCCATTCTTCCAGAAGCTTACGCGGCTTTTCCCTGGCCGCTTTAGGCTGGAAAACCGCCAGGTCCTGCAACCACTGCGCCAGAAATCCAAAACTGCCTAATTCCTCCGACGCCGCTTCCAAGCTGAGCATTCCCTGCTGTAGCGCGTCCGGACGCCTGGAAAAATCGGAAGCACGGGCAATCAAATCTGCCGGACAGCCCCAAACCAGCCGCAGGCAGGCACGCAGAGAAACCGTATCCGTCGGATCCAGCAGTGATCGAAAGAACCCCAGTACCCCCCGTACACTGTCCTCAGACAGAAAATGTTCCCGTCCGGAAATAATACAGGGAATGCTTTCATGCCGCAGGCATTTCTCGATTAGATCCGCCTGCCGGTGGGTACGGCAAAGAACCGCAATATCCGAAAAGGAACGAAAAACAGAGCGTTCCGAAGCTGTTCCCTGCTCTGCATCCAGCATGTCGATTCCGCCGGTCATCCGTGTCACTTCCTTTGCGACGAAGACAGCCTCTGCAAATTCACTCTCGGTACGGATTAAACGCACTGGCATACCGGACGGACTGTTGGCTGTCAGCCTGCGTTCCTCCCCGCCGTTTTTCGAGATAGAGGACAGCGCACAGGTCAGAATTTCCGGGGCCGAACGGTAATTTTGAGTCAGAGAAATTTGATAAAGATTCTGAAAATCCTCTGCCAGGCGCGCAAAACAATGCGCATCTGCTCCTCGGAACCCATAAATGGACTGATCCGGATCCCCGATTACAAAAAGGCCTTTCCCATCCTGGCTCCAGGCGCGCACCAGCGCGTACTGGGCGGGATTGATGTCCTGGAACTCATCTACCAGCAGATAATCAAAACCGCGTCGTTGATCTGCCGGCAGTGCCAGCGCATCCGTCAGCAGATCGTCAAAATCCCGTACCTGCATGGCGTGCAGCCGGCGGTTATAATCGGAAAAAAGCTCTTCCGAAATATCTGCTTCTACAAAGGAAAAACCATTTTTCACTTTGGAAACCGCCCGCAAAAAGCTCTGCGGCGTTTGACGGACATCAAAAGCCTGTAGGGTCTCCGATGCAATCTCTACCGCATCTTCCGCGCTGACAATCGAAACATTCCCAAGCATCTGCAGACAGATCGCATGAAATGTGCCAATCGTCATCCCGCGAAGCGCACGTTTTCCGCCCAGTCGGGCTTCCAGCCGCTCCCGCATTTCTGCAGCCGCCTGTCGCGTAAACGTCACCGCCGTAATCTGGGCCGGCTTTACCTGACAGGACTCGATTAAATAGGCGATTCTGGATACGAGCGTTTTGGTTTTTCCTGTTCCCGGACCGGCGCAAACAGCGATGGCCGGTTGATCGGATGTCACAGCCTGGAGTTGTTCTGCATTTAACCCAGCCAACGGGTCGTTATTTGCAGGCGTATCCTTTTCTTCTGCCAAATCTGCCGGCTTTGGCGCTTTCTGCAAGGGCGCTGCCGCCTTTTTGCGGATAGTCCGGCGAATCGGCGAACCAAACAGGGAGGTTTGCCCGTTCAAATCTTCCAATTCAGCCGGGTCAAATAGAGAAATCGTCCCATACTCTCCATCATAACCTGGTACCCGTTCGACCTGCCCGGCCCGCAGCCGGCGAATCCCTTCCGCCACGGCAGGCCCGGCCACCGTCTCAATATCGGCAATGTCAGCCTGACGAAGGATATCAAATTCCGGTCCCAACTCTTTGAGCAAATGCCGATAAAGCGCATCGGTCTTTTTTCCGGTTACAGACATGCCGGTAGAAGCAGCCACCACTTCCGGCAGAGGTACCAGGCTTTCATATGGCTTGGCATGTTCCGGGCGGAATCCTTCCGGCCGGTCCGCCAGTTCCTCGACGCGGTGCTGTACGCCGATGGTGATTTTTCGTCCACAAACCGGACACTTTCCCCCGAACTGTATAGTCTCTGCGGGCTGAAGACACACATGGCAATTCCGATGACCGTCGAGGTGATATTTTCCCTCCTCCGGAAAAAATTCAATCGTGCCGCCAAAGCCCTCCCCGGTACGGATCGCATGCACCAGTGCTGGATAAGAAAGCGTCCCCTCCAGCATATTTGCTTCCCGCCCCAGTTTTCCCGGGGAGTGTGCGTCCGAACTGGAGAGTAACGTCAGCGCATCCAGCGCAGATACCCGCCAGTTCATAGGCGGGTCGGAGGACAAGCCGGTTTCCGCTGCATAGATATAAGGGGTCAGGTCTTCAAAGCATTCTTCGATCGTGTCAAAGCCGGAAAAAGCGCCGAACATGGAAAAATGCGGGGTCCAAATATGCGCTGGAATGAATAGCGCCTCCGGGCAGGTATCCAGCGTAATTTCCAGCAAGTCGCGGCTGTCCAGCCCGAGAATGGGACGGCCATCCGAATGGATATTGCCAATAGCCTCCAGCTTCCGGGATAGTTCCTCGGCCGCTTCCAGACTGGGAAGCAGAATCACATTGTGCACCTTGCGCACTCGGCCATTCTTTTTATATATTGAACTGATTTCTCCGCTTGCCACAAAACGGGGTGCTTCCCCAGAGGTCTCCCCCTGCAGCCGATATTCCGGACAAAGCGTATATAACCCTTCTTCCGCGGGTGTCAGTGCCTCGGCCAGTTCTTTCCGCCATGCCGGATGGGTAAAATCACCGGTCCCAATCAGAGAAATTCCCTTCTGCCGCGCGGATTGATCCAGATGGGGTAGATCACAATCCCTGCTGGTCGCGCGGGAATACCGGGAATGGATATGAAGATCTGCAATATACAATGTGGACACCGCCTATCTGCTTTTCATCTTTTATCGCTATTATACCCCTCTTTTCTCCACTCTGCAACGCTGTATTTTCGACGTTTTTCATCAAAATCCATCCGCGAAGTACAATTGATCCCCAGCCCTCCGCCTGTCCGAAACCATGTACAGCGTTAAACGATGGGATCGGCCCATTTTGGATGCATAGCCCCGCCATACCGGGTGGTGAACCGGCCGGATAAAGATCACCCCATTGTCCCCGCATCTGAAAAAACCGTCCTGATGGGATGCATCGATCCCATCAGGACGGTTTTGCTGAAATATCGGCTGCGGCTTTCACGCCGCCTGCCAATCTTATTCTTTAACGGTAATAAGCGATTTTATAGAACAGCGGATAAATATCAAAGAACTGCTGCAACTGTGTACGCGCCCCATTGCCCGGATCATTGATGGTAAATTTAGAGGGGGTCAGTTCCTTTCCTCCGGTATAGCCGGTGACAACCACCCAGTGCTGTCCGCCGGAACGGGTCTTTGCCCCAATCATGACCGGTTTGCCTTCCCGCAGGCGGGCATAAATCGTCTCCAGGTAATTGGAATTGGTAGAAACGACATAATCGGACGGCCAGTAGAGTGCGCCGCCTGACGTATAGCTCATCTGATCGGCCAATGTGTTCGGATAGATCGTTTTACCAGTACGATAAGTCTCCAGCATGGCCATGGCCGTTGTGGTACAGCCAATCTGGCGGATCGTCTGACCGGAATTACCGAGGACTTTATTGGCCCACCGGCTGTCGGTCTGTTTATAATCCGCTACTTTGAGGGATACGGCCGGATACAGCTGCCCGTCGGTCATATCCTCCTGACTGCGCAGATAGCTGGAAAGAACATATCCGGTCTTATTTCCGTCATATACAATACGGCTCCAGCCCTTGGATTCAACCAATACAACGACCTCGTCGCCCGAAGCGATTTTATCCTGTACGGGGAAAGAAGTACCCGCCCCGCTTCGAACATTCAGCCGTCCGGAGGTGGTATGTACTGTACGCTCATACGTTTTGGAAACCGGCCGGATATAGTCAGCATGTGCATATCCATATGCCCCGTCCGCATACTCGACCTTCCACCAGCTTCCTTCTTTTTCAATCAGGGTCACATAACTGCCGCGCTCCAGCACACCGACCCGGGCCGAGGAGGAGGAACGCCCACTCCGAACATTCAGATTACCGGATGTTGTGACAACGAAGCCGGCCGTATTGTTTCCATTGGCCGCGGCAACCTGTGGGGGCAGGTGCAGGGCAACAGATAAACTGAATATACTGACAGCCAAAAACAGTGCTCTTTTTTTCATATCTATGATCATTCCTTTCTCTTAGAGCCTTAGGGGGTATGCCTTCCCATTCGGCACAATCCTCAGACTGAAATCTCCATCTTTCAACCTTTTTACACAATCAGCTTTGCAGGTCAACTCTCCTGCTACGCCATTATAACACAGAGTGAGCGGTTTTGAACCATGTAAGTTCTGGAAAGAGGATTTCTGCTGGCTGCAGCGGATTTAAACAGTAAAACGGACCGCTGGTTTTCCCCAGCGGTCCGTTGGATCCTATGCATGAAAAACATGTTGTTTAATTTTTTCAAAAGTTTCTGTGCTGATCACATGTTCAATCCGGCAGGCATCAGCCGCCGCTGTATCAGGAGATACCCCCAGGGCAATCAGCCATTCCGTGAGCATTCGATGCCGTTCATACATCCGCTCGGCAATTTCGCGACCGGCCTCTGTCAGTTCAATATTCCCATCGCCATCCACTACAACGTAACCGTTTTTACGCATCAAGCTCATCGCCCGGCTGACGCTTGGCTTGGAAAACTGTAAATGCTGCGCGATATCAATCGAACGCACATATCCTTTTTGGTTTTTGAGTATTAAAATAGTTTCCAAATAATTTTCGCCGGATTCCTGCATTTTCATTTCAGCCAGCCCTCCTATATGCTTTTGGTACAACGGCCCTGTAGCAATATTTACTGCCCAATCTGTATCCATTGATTTTTATTATTGTAGCATGTTTTCCTCTCCGGCACAAGATATATTTTAAAGCGGGAAAAATCTTGACAAATATCATAAGCAGTAGTACATTTTTACCCGGTATGAACAACAGCGGATGAGCATCCAGCACCTATCCATCCGTTCTTGTAAGGAGAGTAAAAATGAATCCGTTGACCTGTATTTTGATTGGCGTTTTACTGCTGCTTGTAGGGATCGCTCTGCGCTCTATCCGGAAAGGACATAGGCAGGGCTGCAAAGACTGCAATCATTGCGGCCTTTGCAGCCCTATGCCCGACTCTGCTGTCGGTATGCAGAAGAATGATCCTCATCAGCGCTCCTGAACAGCCAGCTTTTATAACCAGATCACACTCGATCCAAAACAACCGCCCGGAAACAAACTACACCGGGCGGTTGCTTACGCTTTCAGGGATCCTCAGGCAGGATACCAAAGCTGTTTTTGATTTTTCAGCCTGACCGTTTCAGATCCGGTGCAGACGGTATGCTTTCGCGCCGTGCGCCGGTACAACCGCAGTAATCCGGGTGCCGGAAGGACAGTCGGTCCCAGTCCAAAGCTCTGTAACGGTATATTCTCCCGGCAAAGACAGCTGCTGAATATCGACAGTGATTTCCTTTTCCTGCAAATCTGCATTAAATAAAGCAACATAGTACCCTTCTGTATCATGGGTTGCCATCCATACAATTTCTTCTCTGCCTTTTTCCCCTCGCCGGTAAACCGGATGCGCAGAATGGCTGTGCTTTAGGATTTCCAGAATATCCGGATTGGTCAGCAGGCTCCGCGTAAACGCATCCAGCCCTGTTAATTCCCCGCCGATCATCAGCGGCGAACGGAGCATGCACCATAACGTCAACATGGTAATCTGCTCATCCTGGGTGAATCCTGTCCAGCCGTCCGGGCCATAATCCTGTAAGATCGGCCCTACCGGCAGCATATCCGCATCGGGGAAATGTCCCGGACAGGCGTGTATACACCAGCTCTCCGCACGTTCGAACATATCATACAGCTGTTCCCAGTGATCCCAAAAATCATCGGTAATCCGCCACATATTGACATGCTGTTTTAAGTGTTCGGCCTTCTGTAACGGCGTGGGACCGGGAGAAATACTGAATACCATCGGCCGGCCGCATGCCCGGATCGCCTGTTCGATCTGTTCGATTTCCGCTGTGGGGTAATGGTTTGCAATATCGTCCACCTTGACAAAATCCACACCCCACTCGGCATATTGCTCAAACAAACTGTTATAGTATGCCTGCGCGCCTTCCCTGGCCGGGTCCACACCATACATGTCGGTGTTCCACGGACAGACCGAATGCTGCGCGGCAATCTGCCGCGCGGTGACTGTGCTGCCTAAAATCGCCGTATTTCTGTGAACCGCTTGCCGCGGAATGCCCCGCATAATATGGATACCGAATTTCAGCCCCAAGTCATGCACAAATGCGGAAAGCGGGCCAAACCCCTTACCGCCTGCGGATGACGGGAAACGGTTAGGCGCAGGCTGAAGGCGGGAATATGCATCCATTTCCAGCTCTGCAAAATTATGATATGTATGATTTTCCGCCGTCGGTTCCGACCATTGAATATCGACGACAATATATTCCCATCCGAACGCCTTTAAGTGTTCGGCCATATACAACGCGTTTTTGCGCACAATTTCTTCCGTGACCGAAGCGCCGTAACAGTCCCAGCTGTTCCAGCCCATCGGCGGCGTCATCGCGGGATTTTTCTGGTTATCCGTCATTGATTTTCCTCCTGCTGATACATTGTCCCCTGTCTGCGTTCTTCACAAGAAACCGGCCCCCCGGTTTGCCTGCAAATTTTCACCGTACTTTCCAACGGTCGTTATAAGTACCCCGCAAATCCTGAATTTCCGAAACAGAGGCTTCTTTCAGATGGGAGTGAGCCCGTTTTTCATTCAAAAGTTCCAGGAAACGCGCGCTGTCAATCGGCAGATCCACCCATTCATCTGTCCAGTCGGAAAGATAGATCGCATTGGAAATGGTCAAACCGTTGATCCCTTCATAGCCGGGTGCCAGAAGTTCTTCTCCGTGCAGAATCGCGTTGGTGAAGTTTTGCAGGATCCCATTATGCGCCGTTTCTGTTCCCTCCGGCTCAATCGTATGCATTTCCATTGCCGGTGCAGCAAATCCCTGCTTGCTTTCAAAGCAGAACTTACGTTCCGGCTCTGCAAGCTCCCAAAAATGGAGCTGCCCGTTTTCCCAGACCATTTTTCCGCGGTCTCCGGTAATCTCCAGCCGGTTTGTACCGGGACATTCTCCTGTGGTTGTGATAAAGGCGCCGGTCGCGCCGTTTGCATATTCCGCATAAGCAGTTACTTCGTCCTCGACCTCAATATGATGCCATTTGCCGTATTGGCACTTGGCACGGATCCGCACCGGCATGCCGAAAATCCACTGCCATAAATCCAGGTTGTGCGGGCATTGGTTGAGCAGTACGCCGCCGCCTTCCCCGGCCCAGGTTGCCCGCCAGGTACCGGAATCATAGTATGCCTGCGTCCGGTACCAGTTGGTGATAATCCATATGCAGCGCTTGGGTTCCCCGATTCTGCCATCCCGGACGATCTCCCGCATTTTCTGAAAAAGCGGGTTGGTTCGCTGATTATACATGATTCCGAAAACTTTTCCGCTTTTCTTCGCTGCCGCGTTCATCTCCTCGACCTGGGCCGTATAAACGCCTGCCGGTTTTTCAGACAGGACATGCAGCCCCTTTGCAAATGCCGCCACGGCGATTTCTGGATGGAAATAATGCGGTGTGGCAATCAGGACCGCATCGATCAACCCGCTGTCGAGCAGATCATGGTAATCTGTAAACTGCGGTACTCCCGGCAAATTTTCATTTGCCCAGGAAAGCTTTTCCGGTGCGATATCACAGACAGCGCCCAACTCCATATCCCGAATATTGCCGGTAAAAATACTGCGTGCATGCGCACTTCCCATATTGCCGATACCGACAATCCCCATTCTTACTTTATTCATAACTGTACCCCCACTCATTTAATATGTCTTTTAATGCATTGACAGCCGCATCAAATGCCTCTCCCTGTGATGCATAAGTATAGGTATGCCTGACTTCCTCATCCTGAAGATTCTCCAGGCCCTGGAATACGGTCAGGTGCGGCTCTACAGAAAGGATCCTGGCGCTGCCCGGCTGATAAAATTTTCGGATCAGTTCCGGCAGGCATCCGTCTCCGCATCCGGCAGGCACAACGCTTCCATCCGCAGAAAGCGCGTCTTTTATGTGCATATAGTCCAGATAGGGGAGCAGACTGTCAAAAATTTCTCCGGGCCTTTCCCCGCATTGGATATAATTTGCAGGATCGAAAACGCCTTTCAGCCGGGGTCCCAGCCGCTGGTGGAGATAGAGGGTGCGGTCCTTTCGGTCTCCGAAAATCCCCTTTTCATTTTCGTGACAGCATATTACTCCCTCCGCTTCCGCCATATCCAGCAATCTGTTCAAACGTATGCATACTTCGTCTGCATATTCCTCCGGAGATTCTCCGGAAGGAATATAAAAGCTGAACATCCGGATTCTCTTTGTTCCCAGCATTCGTGCCGCACGTAATGCACGCACGAATGCTTCCTGATGTTCTTCCCATCCATCCCGAATTCCAATTTTGCCGATCGGAGATCCGATCGCGGATACCTGGATGCCGCCGGCGTCCAGCTTTTGCCGGACATCTTTGAGTTCATCCTCCGTCAGATCCAAAATACCCTTTCCGTTAACGCCGCGGATTTCGATATGCCGCAGTCCATTTCGCTGCAGAGCGGCAATCTGTCCGCCCAGTTCCCACGACGCCTCATCCGCAAAAGCGGATAAAATAAAATCTGCCACCTGTTTCCCTCCGTCCGTTATCATCTTTTTCGCCTTCGAAAAGCCATATGTATTTTTATGCATATATTATACTGATAGTATTTTATCAATCAGATATATGCGGGCACCGGCAATTTATTTTCTATCCCGATTATATAAGATCAACTATATAAAATCAATAGATTTTATATAGTTTTCATAAGTTTTTTCGATTGATATCCTTATTTTTATTTTTAACCATGCCTGCCCTTCGATTTTATGGACAACCACTGTTTTTCCCCGTACACCAATCCTGCCTAACCCCATTTTCGTGCTTTCTTTACCCGGCAATTAAAATTCACCCAGCCCAAGTGTATGGTTTTCTTTTCAATAAAAAAGAGCCCCGATCGGGGCTCTTTTTTATTCGGCCAGTGACTCCTCTTCGCCTTTTACATATTTTTCTACGTATTCTTCCAGACAAAGCCCGGATGCCTTGATTTTTTCGGCATTGGATAAACCGACATACCGGTAATGCCATGGTTCATAGGTAATTTTCGTAATATCCTGTTTATCTTTTGGATAACGCAGGATGAATCCGTATTCCTGCGCATGCTCTGACAACCAGTCAAAGGCCGCGGTGTCCTCAAAATCCTCTGTCAGATCGGTATGATAATAGAACCAGTCAGAGGTGACAATATCCGCCGCCAGCCCGATACTGTGTTCGCTGGTTCCGGGCACTGCAATATTTCGTGCAGTTTCTGCTTCAGCTTCTTCCCGCGTCATGCCCTGGGCCATCAAGTTTTGAATGTTGGTATCAAATAACTGTTGTTGATAATCAACTGAGCGGTAGGCGGAAGTTACATACAATCCGATTCCGTCTGCCTCTGCTGCTTCAATCATTTTGATCATCTGTTCCGCCGCACGTTTTTCCATCCGGAAGCGCTCGTTAATATTGCCGAGTTCTATCGTATAGTCTTCCGGCATCGGATTGTCAGCGTTGACCAGCATCAGCGCCCAGTCTTCAGACGCATCAGTGGGTGCATAGGGATCGGAACTCTCTTCTTCAGAGCTCTCGTCGCTGACATCTCCGCCTGAAACGCCACTTTCCTCATTCTCCGTGCTTTCCGGCAACGATTCATCCGGTGCTGGCCGCGAAGTAATCCCGCTGGACAAACTGCTTTCGGAGGATTCTTCCATGCTGGAAAGCGAACTCTCTTCCGGCTCCTCAATCCGGCTTGTGCACCGGACGGCCAATACAATCGCCAGTATCAGCAGCAGGATGAACAGAACAAAACGGATTCTTTTCCATCTCTGTCTTCTTCTTCGCCGCGCCACCGCTTCCGGACTGTGCCGGTTCGGCGGCAGCTCTGTCTGCCGGTAATCACTCTGTCCATTGCCCGGCCTACCTGTATTTTCCCTCATAATTTCTCTCCTGTTCTTTTGTCGCTCTATGGATATCCTTAGTTTTCCTACGTTTTTCCATTATATTCAAATTTCCGATCGGCAAGGGCGCATATCCCCACCCATGCCTGATCAAAATGCCAGAACGGCCGCTGTATCTTCCTTATACTTTATACAACAGCCGTTCTGCCTGTATTGGATCCGGTACTCACTATACGTTAAAACGGAACAATACAATATCTCCGTCCTGCATCACATAATCTTTGCCTTCGGAACGGACCAGTCCTTTTTCTTTGGCCGCCGCCATACTGCCACATGCCATCAAGTCATCAAACGAAATCACTTCCGCGCGGATAAATCCGCGTTCAAAGTCCGTATGAATCTTACCCGCTGCCTGCGGTGCCTTAGTTCCCTTGGTAATGGTCCAGGCACGTACCTCCTGCTTACCGGCCGTCAGGTAGGAGATCAGTCCCAGAAGCGCATAGCCTTCCTGGATAATCCGGTTCAGGCCAGATTCCTGCAAATGCAGTTCTTCCAGGAACATCGCCTGATCTGCCGGCTCCATACCGGCAATTTCCTCTTCAATCCGGGCGCAGATCGGCAGTACTGCCGCATGTTCCGCTTTAGCAATCTCACAGACTTTCTGATACTGCATATTGGTATCAATATGCTGCATAAAGTCTTCCTCACTCATATTCGCCGCGTAAATCACCGGCTTATTGGAAAGGAGCTGAATGGTCTGGACAATCTCTCTCTCCTCATCGGTATAGGGGTAACTCCTTGCAGAATTTCCGGCTTCCAGATGAGCCTTCAGATTCTCCAGGAAATCCAGTTCCGCCTGATATTTTTTATCGGCCTTGAGCATTTTTCGGACCTTATCGATCCGACGGTCCAGGATTTCCATATCCGAAAAGATCAGTTCCAGATTGATGGTCTCAATATCGCGGGCGGCGCCAATGCTGCCGTCTACATGCACAATATCTTCATTTTCAAAACAGCGGACCACATGAATAATCGCATCGACTTCACGGATATTAGAAAGGAACTTATTCCCAAGGCCTTCACCTTTGGAAGCCCCCTTCACCAGTCCTGCAATATCTACAAATTCCAGAACAGCCGGCGTAAACTTATCCGGTTCATACATTTTTGCCAGCGCATCCAGCCGCGGATCCGGAACAGAAACGACCCCTACATTAGGCTCAATGGTACAGAACGGATAATTTGCAGACTGTGCCCCTGCATTGGTCAATGCGTTAAACAGAGTACTTTTGCCCACATTGGGCAAACCAACCATACCAAGCTTCATAGCGCCTGAAACTCCTTTATTCTTTAATACTGAAAATAAACAGCCGGCTCTGTCAGCGCAGAAAAAATAAACAGCCAGGAAAGAATCCCGACGAACAGGCCGGTAAGAATCATATAAACTGACCGCGCGCTCCTGGTACGAATCCGATGCGAAATAAAGCCCAAAATCATGCAGGACAAAATCAACGCAGCCACATTGATGGTAATCGCAACGTCCGCCGTTTCCACACCGGGAATCTGCCGGGCAATCGGATAGGAAAGTAAAATCGCCAATACATTCCCTACCGGAACGATAATCAGGGTTATGCTGGCAATTGCAAACTCATATTTTTTTGCACGTAAAAATACAACAACTACCAACAGCAGGACACAAAGTATCGCAATCGACTCAACCAGCATAGCCATTTCTCCTTTTATGGATTATTGCTTAAACGCATCCTGGAAAATTTGCTCCGCTTCTTTTGTGTTCTCGGTGACGGCAAACAGAATATAGTCACCCTTGGAAAGGATCAGTGCATTTTCCACCTTGGGCATTTCCTCTTCCCGATATCCGTCAAAAGCCTTGATCAATGCATCTTGCCTTGCAGTACAGATTTCCTTGACAGCGTCAGCATCCTCTGCGGAGGACAGGCGAAATATTGCCAGCTCATCAGCTTCCCCGCCAGTTGCATTGACCTGCAGGTAGATTTCCGTACAATACTCTGTCACTCCGTCATAAAAATAATCCGCCTGGTCGCTGTGATCCACCATTTCCGGATATTCGGCCTGTTCCAGAATAGCCGCGCCGGTATCTGCGATATTGATCTCCGTCTTTTCCTGTGCGCAGGCTCCCATGGTCATGACCAGCGCTGCACAACATACTGCCGCTGTGATTTTTCTCAAACATTTCATAATCTATACCCTCCAATTATACGAATTGTTATTTTTATTTTTGTTTATACAAAATGTTTTCTTTTTGCTCCTTTTGCACCTCCTGAGAATGTATCGCTGTGTTTATGTCTCCCCAAAAATCCAGTCCTGCATGTTTTGCCACCAGTCGTCATCCGCTATCTCGGAAGATTCTTCCTGTGGCAGGCTTTCCTCTTCGGAAGACAGTTCGGACGGCGCACTGCTTTGTGCCGGGTCATCCCCGTCGCCCGGATCTGATTCCGTCAGGCTTTCCTCTTCGGAAGACGATTCGGACGGAGCACTGCTTTGCGCCGGGTCATCTTCGTCACCCGGATCTGATTCCGTCAGGCTTTCCTCTCCGGAAGACGGTTCGGATGGCGTACCGCTTTGCGCCGGGTCATCCCCGTCACCCGGATCTGATTCCGTCAGGCTTTCCTCTCCGGAAGACGGTTCGGACGGCGCACTGCTTTGTGCCGGGTCATCCCCGTCACCCGGATCTGATTCCGTCAGGCTTTCCTCTCCGGAAGACGATTCGGACGGCGCACTGCTTTGTGCCGGGTCATCCCCGTCACCCGGATCTGATTCCGTCAGGCTTTCCTCTCCGGAAGATGGTTCGGATGGCGTACCGCTTTGCGCCGGGTCATCTTCGTCACCCGGATCCGTCACCACCCCTGTCGGCACAGAAGTTTCCGGCTGGCTGGCCTCTGCCTCTTCCCCGGGCAAGGGCAGTGCATGAGTTCTTAAGTACTGGACAAAGCGGTCATAACCCTCCCCGCTGAAGTGGGTCCCATCCTGCGCGGAAACTGAAGGATCCAATCCCCCGTTTTCATCTACAAGGCTTTCATGTACATTGACAAATGGGAAACCCTTCTCCGCGGCATATTCACTTAATTGCCGATTATATTCATTGACCGCTTCATTGGTGATTTGATGGGACTGATAATGCGCAGGATCCACTGGAGGAATCGACAGCAGGAACACCGTTGCCTGAGGTTGTACCGCCTGTACCTGTGCAATAAATTCGTCCATAAATTCGACCAGTTTTTCAGGCGTGATCCAGGCGACCCCATTGGTCCCCATCATAATATAGACCCGTTTAACATGTGCCGGATCCTTCATGGCCAACGCTTCGGCTACGGTATAGTCTGTCCCGTTGATCGTAATCCATTTCTTGGTCCGCACATTATCCGGATTGATTCCCCGGTAGGCAATGACCCGGTCAAAATCCACATACCGGTAAAGTGCCAGCCCTTCTGTAATTGAGTCACCGATAAAAATGGTGTTGTCAAAATAAACATCTCCTACCGGATCGCATTCCGGCAGAGGCTTTGTGGGTTCAAACGCCGGTATCTGCCCACCGCTCGACTCTTCGGAGGAATCCCCTGAAACACTTTCTTCCATCGAGGATTCTTCTTCGCTGGAAGAATCTTCCGGCGGCACCATGGACGTCGGTTCGGAAGAGGACGAAACATCTTCCGGCATGGAGGAGGATTGATCCTCCATGGAACTTTGCGGCTGCCTGCCAGCTGGATCGGGATCAAAAAGAATCATGGTGAAAGCCGTGACAATGATAATGGTCAACAGGATTGAAAAAATGGTAATCAAAACCCGGCTGGTTTTGTTTTTGCGTTTTCTATAATAAACTTTTTTCAAGTATAAACATCCTCTCAAAGAATCACTGCGATCTGTCCGCTCTGCCGACCGTACAGATAAATCTATTATACTACATTTCATCCACTAGAGGGAAAAAAATATTTAACAAACATCATGTAGATAAATCGTCGTATTTTGTCTAAAACGCTTATATATTTGGGACCGAAATTTGGGCAGGTTTGTATAAAACCCACAGCACAGAGCGATAATCTAACCGTTACATGGATAGAATCGGCTTCGAAAAAGGGAAAAAATATTGTGTTTTTCCTGAATTATAGTATAATAGGAACCATAAAGAGGATCAAACAAATGCCTCATACGGCAGAAAGGAAAAGCATATGTGCGGTTTTGTAGGATTTACAAATAGAATTGCGGATGCAGAAGCAGTCCTTCAGCAAATGATGGATCAAATTATCCACCGTGGACCTGATTCAGCGGGCAGTTATCTGGATGAGGATATTGCGCTGGGCTTTCGCAGGCTGAGTATTATTGACCTGGAGCAGGGAGACCAGCCGATTTATAATGAAGATCGGTCCGTTGTCGTGGTTTTTAACGGAGAAATTTATAATTTCAAGCAGTTGCGGGAATCATTGATCGCCAAAGGGCATGTTTTTCAGACCCAAACCGATACGGAGGTTCTGGTGCATAGCTATGAAGAAGAAGGAGAAGACTTTATCGGCCGTCTGCGGGGGATGTTCTCCTTTGTTTTGTGGGATAAAAACAAGAAAAAACTGTTTGGTGCGCGGGATTACTTTGGGATCAAACCGTTATATTATGCGCAGATGGGAGAAAGTTTCCTGTTTGGTTCAGAGATTAAAAGTTTTCTGCCCCATCCGGATTTTGAAAAACGGCTGAATCATCAGGCGCTGGAGAATTATTTGACCTTCCAGTATTCTCCAACCACGGAAACCTTCTTTGAAAATGTCTATAAGCTGCCGCCAGCGCATTCTTTTACCTGGCAGGACGGAAAAATGGAAATTCGTCGGTATTGGCAGCCTGTTTTCTCAGCAGATGAAAGCAAAAGCCTGACAGATTGGGTCGCGGAAATTTCCCGGACATTTGAAGACTCGGTTGAAGCGCATAAAATCAGCGATGTCGAAGTCGGATCGTTTCTCTCCAGCGGCGTGGATTCGAGCTATGTTGCCTGTTGTGCAAACGTCAGCAAAACCTTTACCGTAGGCTTTGCCGATGAAAAATACAATGAAATTTCCTATGCGCAGGAACTTTCCAAATATATTGATGTGCAGAATATCAACAAGATCATTACCCCGGAGGAATACTGGGGTAATTTCCCAAAGATTCAGTATCATATGGACGAGCCGTTAGCGGACCCGGCGGCGGTTGCGCTGTATTTTGTCTGCAATTTGGCCTCGCAGTATGTGAAAGTGGTCCTGTCGGGTGAGGGCGCGGATGAAATATTCGGCGGATATAATGTGTATAAAGAGCCGCTGGAATTCCAGGCGTATAATATCATTCCTCTGCCAGTCCGCCGCCTGATCGGACGGCTTGCAGAAAAACTGGGAAGTCGGCGGGGGCTCAACTTTTTAATCAGGCGAGGCAAGCGGCTGGAAGAACGTTTTATCGGCGGCGCGTATATGTTTAGTGAAAAAGAACGCCGCGCCCTGTTGAAAGAGCCGGCGGGTGCGCCGCCCGCTGCCGCCATCTGCAAACCGTTTTATGACCGGGTGCAGGATCAAGACGAAGTGACCCGGATGCAGTATCTCGACCTGCACCTGTGGCTGACCGGCGATATCCTGCTGAAAGCGGATAAAATGAGTATGGCTAACTCTCTGGAACTGCGGGTCCCCTTCCTGGACAAGGAAATTATGGCTCTGGCCGCGCAGATTCCCACCCGTTATCGGGTCAACCGGGAGAATACCAAATATGCCATGCGGCAGGCGGCGCTGCAAAAGATGCCGCCCCAAACTGCGAATAAAAAGAAACTGGGTTTTCCCGTCCCGATCCGTGTCTGGCTGCGGGAAGAGAAATATTACGAGATTGTGAAAAAAGCGTTTCAAAGCCCAACCGCTGCAGAATTTTTTCATACCGACCTGCTGCTGAAACTGCTGGACCAGCATAAAGAGGGCAGCAAAGACAACAGCCGGAAAATCTGGACAGTCTATACCTTCCTTGTTTGGTACGGTCAGTTCTTTACAGAAAGTGGGGCAAATGTATGACACGGAAACAGCGGGCGCAGATGGCGGTGGATACCCTGAAACGGGTTTATCCAGACGCCATGTGTTCCCTGGAATACCAAAAGCCATATGAATTGCTGATTGCCACCCGGCTTTCAGCACAATGTACCGATGCACGTGTTAATATTGTCACCCGTGAACTGTTTACGCAATATCCGACACTGGAATCGTTGGCAGAAGCGCCCCTGGAGGAAATCGAGCGAATTATTCATTCCTGCGGGCTCTATAAAACCAAAGCCAGGGATATCCTGGGGATCTGCCGGATGCTGCTCGACGAGTATCAGGGTGTGGTACCGGACAGTATCGAGGCGTTAACCCGCCTGCCCGGTGTTGGTCGGAAAACTGCCAGCTTGATTATGGGGGATGTCTATCATCAGCCGGCCGTCGTAACCGATACCCATTGTATCCGGATTTGTAACCGTCTGGGACTGGTGTCGGAAGATGCGCCTTATAAAGTAGAACTCGCCCTGAAAAAAATTCTTCCGCCGGAAGAAAGCAGTGATTTCTGTCACCGGCTGGTTTTGTTTGGCCGGGAGTACTGCCGCGCGCGAGGTCCACGCTGTGAAGAATGCCCCTGCTGGGAATTCTGCCCGACTTATCGCAAATAGGGTCGACCGCTTAGCCGGTTTTGTGTTATACATAGATCATAAGCCATATTGGTACCAATAGGTTCAACAAAAAAAGAGCAGGGTCAGACAGCGACTGATAAAACAGTATCAATGATAGTCTGAAAAGAATTGCCACCATACAGAGTACAGGGAAAAGCGGGCAAGAAGTCAAAAGCTTCTTGCCCGCTTTTCCTATGTCCTTAGAACAGCAGAACAGCTGTTTGTTGGATGGATATTCTACAATTTGGGAGCCGTATACACTAAAGCTTTCCATCGTCTTAAATGATCATGCCACCAAGATGAAAGATTCCATACCGTCCCAATCATTTTAATGATTTTGGATACCAGATTTCAGATTGCATATTCCATATCCAAGCCAATATCAAATAAAATCCTGGCTTTTCCTATTGCCAGGTTGTCATCCCTCACAGGATTGATACAGCTCACATATTTCATGCGCTTCCCCCAGCATCTTGATATGGCCTTTTTCCAGCCACATACAATGTTTGCATAGCCTTTCAATCTGTTCGATGGCATGAGATACGATAATGACCGTCGTACCGCCCTGCATCATCTGGTTGATCCGCGCTTCGCACTTTTCCTGAAAGCGGAAGTCACCGACCGCCAGAATTTCATCGACAATTAATATTTCTGGCTGTGTAATCGTTGCAATCGCAAATGCGATCCGCGCCACCATACCCGAAGAATAATTTTTTAAAGGCACATCCAGGAACTCCTGCATCTCTGAAAACTCGACAATTTCATCAAATTTTTCCTGCATCATTTCCCTGGAGAATCCCAGGACCGAACCATTTAAAAATATATTCTCTCTTGCCGTGAGTTCCATGTCAAATCCCGCTCCGAGCTCAATCAGAGGGGCAATCGTACCGTTTACAGCGACTGTGCCGGTTGTAGGTTTTAAGATCCCTGAAATAATTTTCAACAACGTGCTTTTCCCTGAACCATTCAGGCCGACAATCCCAAAAACGTCTCCCTGCTCAATGTCGAACGTGATCCCTTCCAGCGCAGTGAAATCTTCATAGAGCAGCTGTTTTTTCAGCATCTTGATCATATACTCTTTGAAGCTGGTGATCCGTTCTTTACTCATGTTGAAATGCATACTGACGTCTTTTAAATTCACCGCATAAGCCAACGAAATTCCACCTTTTAAATATATAATATGAAGCGGTCCTGCTTTTTCTTAAATACCAGCAGCCCCAATATCAAAAATACCATGGAGTAAATCAAGCACATCATGTTGGAATATAGACTTGGCAGCGTCCCATACATAACAACCTGTCTGAAATAATCAACAAAAAAATAGAGAGGATTTAATTTTACAATCGGCAGAATAAAGGTGTCGTTTAAGATTTCCATCGGATAAATAATCGGTGTCAGGTACATCCATGCAGTGGTCCAAACGCTGTACAAGTGGCCGATATCCCGGAAGAATACATTAAAGGAAGCTAAGATTAATCCTAAACCAACACTGAATATCAGCGCATAGACAAGCGGGACCCAAAACAGCAGAATCGTCCAGCTAATGTCTACCTGTAATATCAAAAGCATAATCACCGTGGCAATTAAAGAGAACGCCATATTCACAAAAGCAAATAAACATTTTTCCAATGGAAAAATGTATTTCGGGATATAGACTTTCCGAATCAGGGCGCCTGCGCCGATCACAGATACCATCGCTCCGGAAGTAGCCTCCGCTACAAAATTGAATATCAGTATACCCGTTAAATAATAGATCGGGAAATTCTTAATATTAAACCGGAATAAATTTTGAAACACGGCGGTGGTCACTAACATCATCAATAAAGGATTGAGCACACTCCAGACAATCCCCAATATGGATCTTCTGTATTTAATTTTAATGTCCCGCAGAACCAGATCCTGTAACAAATACCTGTACTTTTTAAAATTAACCAGATATACGCTGATCCTTGTTTTAAGGGTTTTTAGCTTGCAAACCGGGATGGCAAACGCCGCCATGATCAGCGCCCAGAAAAATATCTGAAGATAGTCCATCTCAAGCGTTCTGGGATTCACCTGTATACCTTTCAGCTGCAGGCTTGCGTTTTCGGCATCCAACAGGTCAATTCTAAGGTTTTCAACGGTTTTCCCGATCTGAATCAGCAGACCTTCTTTTGTATTCCGGATATCCGGGACGAAACTGTTCGCCTCCGAATATACCTCCTGGGCTGTACTGGTATAATAAACATGCGGATCCAGCGTACCTTCCAACAGTTTGCCCTCAATGAGGATTTGATCCACATAGGTGTCAATTCCCTCCAGAATGATCTGGCTGTCCTGTGCTGAACGATAGGTGTCTTCCCCGTCGTTGGCCCAATGATAAAGCTGTATTTGGGTCGGCAAAAATGTTTTTTGTACCAAAGGCTGAGGATTTAATTCTATACTATCCAACTGCAGGCTTGCTCCTGTACCCTCTGTCAGGTCAATCCGCAAATCAAATACCGTTTTCCCCAGTGAAAAGATCATCTCTTGTCCGGCATCCATCGTGTATGAAACGCTTTTTTCCTCTGTAAATGCCTCATCCGGATTCTCTGTATAGTAAATCCGTGGAATCAGGGATTGGTTCCCCGTGATCTCGCCGTTCAGTTTGATTTCGCGTACATAAGTGTTGACATTATCCAGTATAATCTGGCTGTCTTCCTGAGAAACATAAATTTCATCCTGTTTTCCCCAGTTTATAAATTCCAACTGCTCTTCCTGATACAGACAATACCCTCTTTGCGGGAAAAAATAATCTGGGTTAGAAACCAGGATCCCTATGATGACGCCCACACAGATAAAGAGCAGGAAAATGAATATCCTTACAATCGAACCCAGCTTTGTTTTCAAGACCGATCCCCATCTTTCTCTATTTTTTGTTCCTCCTGGATTTCCTTCAAGTACCTTTGTAAGGCATCCTTCCAGTCTGGCAGCCGGTTAAATCCGGCTTGATCCAGCTTGTCCTTGCTCATACGGGAATTAAACGGTCTTTTTGCCTTGGAAGGGTATTCCGAACTGGGAATAAAAATCACCTTTACCGGCAGACCCGCCAGACGGAAAATTTCCTGTGCAAATTCCGCCCATGAACAGAACCCCTCATTTGTGGCGTGATAAATACCGTATTGTTCCGTCTCAATGATATCGCAAAGAAGAGGCGCCAGGTCAACCGTATAAGTGGGCGAACCGATCTGATCACAGACAACACGAACCTCTTCGCGTTCTTTTCCCAAACGAAGCATTGTTTTTACAAAATTATGTCCGTTCTTTCCAAACACCCAGGAAATCCGAACAATAAAAAACTTTTTCAGCCATTCCTGTACGGCCAATTCCCCTCCCAGCTTGGTTTCCCCATAGAAACCAAGCGGACCTGTCGGGTCATCCACTTCATATGCTTTTTCTCCAGTGCCGGGGAAGACATAATCCGAACTGATATAGAGCATTTTGGCATCAATCCTGTGACAAGCCTCCGCAATATTTCTGGGGCCGTCCACATTGACACTTTGACAGCGCTCCTTGTCATCCTCTGCCCGGTCCACTGCGGTATAAGCAGAACAGTGAATGACCGCATCCGGATGATAGTTCGTGATAAAGGATATGGTCGCCTCTCGATCTGTAATATCAAAGTCCTGAATATCTACCCCTACATATTCTGCTCCGCGGGCAGACAACACCCTGCAAACATCATATCCCAGCTGTCCATTGACGCCAGTGACCAATATTTTCATATCTATTACATCCTCTTTTACTGTAAATCCTTACGATTCACTCCATATACATGCTTTTTTGCACGCTGATCCGGATGAATCACGATATCCCGTATAACCTGTTCATGGGAACCGGACAATTACCGGTTCCCATACATCTTTTGATAATATGTCTGGTATTCCCCACTCATAATATGCTCCCACCAGGCCCTGTTATCCAGGTACCATTGGATGGTTTTCTGAATACCGTCATCGAATTTTGTCACAGGCAGCCATCCCAGTTCCTCATGAATTTTTGTCGGATCAATCGCATAGCGCATATCGTGTCCCGGACGGTCGGTCACATAACGGATCAGACTCTCAGGCTTGCCCAATTCTTTTAAAATCGTCTTGACCACTTGGAGATTGGTTCTTTCATTATGCCCGCCAATATTATAGATTTCTCCCACGCGTCCTTTTCTGATAATCAAATCAATGGCAGAACAATGATCCTCCACATAGAGCCAGTCCCGGACATTTTCACCTTTCCCATAGACAGGGAGCGGCTTATCATTGAGCGCATTGGCTATCATCAGAGGAATCAGTTTCTCCGGGAAATGGTAGGGTCCATAATTATTCGAACAGCGGGAAATCGTCACTGGCACTTGAAAGGTACGATGATAGGCCTGCACCAACAAGTCTGCGGAAGCTTTTGAGGCCGAATACGGGCTGCTGGTATGGATGGGAGATGTCTCGGTAAAAAACAGATCCGGACGGTCAAGGGGCAGATCACCATACACCTCATCAGTGGATACCTGGTGATAACGCTGGATCCCATATTTGCGGCAAGCGTCTAACAGCACGCTTGTCCCAATAATATTGGTACGCAGGAAGAGCTCGGGATCCGTAATGGAGCGATCCACATGGCTTTCTGCTGCAAAGTTCACTACAACATCCGGCTTTTCTTCTTCAAACAACGCATAGATGGTCTCCCGGTCTGCAATGTCTGCTTTCACAAATTTGAAATTCGGACGATTGATCGCACCGGATAACGTCTCCATATTGCCCGCATAGGTTAGAGCGTCCACGCAGACAACCTGATCCTCCGGATACCGGTTTAATATATAATAGACAAAATTTCCACCAATGAATCCCGCTCCGCCTGTCACAATCAGTTTCATATTGATGACCATCGCTTTCGTTCTGCGAAAGCATTTCCTTTCCTCAAGAATGCGCCCGATTTTGCCTGGCAAAAATCACGATTGTAAAATCGGGACAACCACAAAACCGGGCCGAACTGTTTCAGTCTTCTATTTTTTATATACAAAATCCACGTCACTGTCCTTGAGCAGCGGCGCATTTTTATCTTTTTCAGACAGAATGGGCGTGATATTTCCCCAATTGATCCCGATTTCCGGGTCATCCCAGCGGATTCCCCGGTCTGCCTGAGGGGCATACAGATTATCGGCTTTATATAAGAACTCTACTTCATCGGACAAAGTCAGAAAAGCGTGACCAAACCCTCTTGGTATCAAAAGCTGCCTTTTATTCTCCGCCGTCAGCTCGACTGCCACCCACTTTTTATAGGTCGGAGAACCTTTTCTCAAATCGACCGCAACATCTAATACAGCGCCTCTCCCACAACGGACAAGCTTTGCCTGCGCAGCATCTCCTTTTTGAAAATGGATCCCCCGAAGAGTACCCTTTTGCGCGGAGAACGACTGGTTGTCCTGTACAAAATCATAGTACAGGCCAGCCTCTTCCATTTTTTTCGCCGACCAGCTCTCCATAAACCAGCCCCGATGGTCGCCAAACACCTGCGGCTCTATTATATAAACATCTAAAACGTCCGTTTTGATCACTTTCATTTTTCCGTTTCGCTCCTTAATAAAGAATCTTACCTTCTGCAACTGCTTTTAAATGCGCACCATATGGGGACTTCCCATATTTTACAGCAGACTCCTGCAACTGTTCCTTGGTAATCCATCCATTTCTATAAGCAATCTCCTCGACTGCAGAAATTTTGATTCCCTGCCTGTTCTCAATCACTTTCACAAACTCCGTCGCGTCCGAAAGCGCATCCACCGTGCCGGTATCCAGCCATGCATAGCCGCGTCCCAGCGTCACGACATGCAGGTTTCCCTCTTCCAGATACATCCGGTTTAAATCGGTAATTTCCAGCTCACCGCGAGCGGAAGGTTTGACCTGTTTGGCCAGCGTACAAACCCGGCGGTCATAAAAATAGAGGCCGGTCACACAGTAATTAGACTTTGGATGTTGCGGCTTTTCCTCTATGGAAATCGCTCTTCCCTGAGCATCAAGCTCTACAATCCCAAAACGCTCCGGATCCTCTACGTAATATCCGAAAACGGTAGCACCATCCTGCCGGGAAGCCGCTTCCCGCAGATGCCTGGTCAACCCATTCCCGTAAAAAATATTATCCCCCAATATCATGGCACAGCAATCTCCGTCAATGAAGTCCTCCCCAATGATAAACGCCTGGGCCAGACCGTCCGGAGAGGGCTGTTCTGCATAGGACAGACGGATGCCGAATTGGGCTCCATCCCCCAGAAGCCTTTGAAAATTAGGCAGATCCTGCGGCGTAGAGATAATCAGAATATCCCGAATTCCCGCGAGCATCAGCGTAGACAGCGGATAAAAAATCATCGGTTTGTCATAAACCGGCAGTAGCTGCTTGGAGGTTACCAATGTCAGAGGGTAGAGTCTGGTTCCGGACCCACCCGCTAAAATAATGCCTTTCATCAAATCTCTCCTGTTCCCGTACAAAGCAAGTGTACGCTGTTTTCAGCCTATGATTATATTCTGATCCATGAGCAGAGAAAAATTCCCCGGAAACTCCTTTTTCCCGCAGATATAAAAGCGGCTCTGTCTGCTCTGGTAACAGACATATCCCTGTACAATCTTAAATTTTCCAGATAATACTACTCAATTATAAGGTATTCTACCATATTCTATTCCGGATTTCAAGCCATATCCCCTACAATCCATAAAACATCAAAACTGATACTGCCAGCCGTGCATGCCGAGATTGCAAATAATCTGTTAAGCAGCACTTTGTTATTGTACAAACGTCCCGTCTGCCTTCTCTCCGATGCATATTACGCTTCCGGCAGCAGCTGAATCACAGCAATTTCCGGAAAATTCAACAGCCGGATGGGAACCGGGAAATTACCAAGGCCACTGGAAATGAACAGTTTTGCGTCCCCTTTTTCATCCTCATACAGCCCCTTGGTGTACCGTTCCATTTCACCGCCGGTGATTTCAGGAAACCATGTACCGCGATTCTGTACAGCCCCCAGAAATGGCAGACGAACCTGACCGCCATGCGTATCCCCGCAAATCGACAGATCTATCCCGAAATCTGCAAATGCCTCAAAGTTAGAAATATGTGCCAGCAGAATGGTATACCGGCTGTCATCCAGCGTGAATTCATTGGACAGATCAAAGGTAGAAGTATAGTACATATTCGTGATGCCATACAGGCGAATCGGCGTCTGCCCGACTGTAATCTCCTCACTGGTGTAATCCAGTACATGAACCCCCGCCGCTGAAAGTCTCTCCATAAAATCCGTATTCCGGTCATGCTCCCCGTATACATAATAGACCGGATACTGTTGTGCCAGGCCCTCAAGCAAACCGAACGCCCGCTCTTTTCCGTCCTCGTCCCCATAGGTATACATATCCCCTGTCACAACAATCAGGTCTGGAGACTCTTTCTGAATTTTTTGAACCAGTCCTGCATTTTCTTTTCCGAAGGTCATGCCATGCAGATCGGTCAGCTGAACAATCGTCACCGGATTTTGGATTTTGGCATCTTTGATTTCAACCCGCGTAACGGTTAGCAAAGAGATGTTGAGATACCAGACTCCCACAGCCAGCAATAAAAACAAAAACAGAAATACCCAGCGTTTCTTTTTCTTTCGTTGCATTTTTTGTTCCTTCCCACACAGTTGTTTTAAAATTTCTGCCGTCTGGCTACGTATTTTTCTCCGTCCGATTTAAGAGCAGGGATCGAGCCGTATCGGCCAGAACGCGCCGTTCCGCTTCTGAACAGCGCCGGAGCAGCGCGATCAGCTCAGTGGGGTCCGATTCTTGCTGGAGCGTCTGCTCAGGAAAAATCAGCTTGTCCAGGGAAAAATGCAGCACCTGTGCCAGCTTGAACAGAACCTCGACCGACGGCTTACGATGTCCGCTCTCAATATGCTTGATATGGGTCGGCGTGATTTCCGCGGATTCAGCAAGCTGTTCCTGGGTCATTCCGCACAAAATCCGGGTGCGGCGAATCACCGGCCCCAGCAGTTTCACCGGTTCCTGCCCCCCGGCACACTCCGCATTTGATCGCCATTCCAGTGCCTGTTTATCTTGCCTCATCTCTTTCAGCTCCTTTTAGATTAGCTTACAGAGATAATTTCTTCTTTACAATTAGCTTAAAGAGATATATAATGGAGCTTAAAGAGATTATTTCTGTAAACAGCAGGGGGATCGTATGTATATACACGGATTAGCAGGCGGAAATTTTCTGTATCTTTTTGTTATTTTGTATTATTTGTTCTATATTATCCAAATTGTATAAAACAGTTTCCTAAAGCAGCGGCCTATCAAACACGATCAACGAACAAAGTAAAATCAGACGGCTGCCAGAGTGAGAAAAAACGGGTGAGAAGCACCGGCTTCCTGCCGTTCTTTGCAGGGTAGACGAAGAAACAAATAAACATATCAGCAAAACGAGTGTTTGATAGGCCCCAAGAACTTGATCGGTAGCCGCCCGTTATTTCGTCTCCATTTAGAAAAATTTGCAATGGTATGTTATAATAAAAGCAATTCCCTTTTGTCCTTTTGTATAGGAGGTGCGCCATTGCTCCGACAAATCAAATATTTTCAGGCTGTTGTACGCAAAAACAGTTTTTCAGAGGCTGCAGAAGAATGCCATATTTCTCAGTCGGCTATTTCGCAGCAAGTTAAAGCTTTGGAAAGAGAACTCGGTTTTCAACTATTGGAGAGAAGAAACCGAAAATTTGTCCTGACCCCTGCCGGAGAACATTTTTATAAAAAAAGTTTGATTTTAATGGCTGATTATGAACAGCTGTGCAATGAAGCGGCCAAAGTGGCCCGTGGGGATGAGGCCGTATTGAAATTTGGCTTTTTACGCAGTTACAGCGGACCGGAATTTCATCTTGCACTGGAGGACTTTTCGTCAAAATATCCCCGTGTATCTGTTCAGATGCTGTATGGCAACCATGAAGAACTGTTTTCCCTGCTCCGAAATGGTGACGCAGACTTAGTTTTAAACGACCAGCGCCGGGCCTTTTCTGATGCGTACATCAATCTGATTTTGACTACCAGTAGTGAGTATATAGAAATTTCGTCCAGAAATGCTATATCAGTACGATCATCGGTCACGCCTCAGGATTTGAAAAATATTCCCTGCATTTTAGTTGCTTCTAAACAACAGCAGGATGTAGAAAGGGAATATTACCAAACAGTGATCGGATTTCAAGGGGAATTTCTTTATGCTGAAAATTTGGAAGAAGCCCGATTACTGGTCATCAGCGGGCAGGGCTTTATGCCCGTTGAAGGCGGCGGGGAAAAAACGATACGTGTCGGCAAATCAATCTGCCGCATCCCGCTTTACCGGGGCAATACACGGATTACCCGGAAATATTGTTTGTTCTGGAAAAAAGACAATTCCGGATATTATGTTGAAGAATTTGCCGATATCCTGAAATCCAAATTTGCATAACACCCATCATTTGATTCTAGGCTGCTCTCATCATCAGAGGGCAGCTTTTTCGTATTAGAAAAACTGATTAAAAAACCTTGAAAGTCAAATTGATTGGGAGGCAATGCTGGTTTATAATATGGACAAATCATTGAATAGAAGGGGGAAAATGAAAGTGGCTGTTATCTGGTCCCAGCCCCCGAAAAAGCGAAAACTCCGGTGTATTACAGGACCCGTGGACCCGTTCAACAAGGGGACGAGACTCCGTATTGGATAAGAAAATCGGCCTGCGAAAAAAGCAACGATCACCCTGTCAATCCTATTATGGAAGCATGGGACAAAGGGAATATTGAAAGTCCCCTGCTTTCACCTCGTCATACGAAATGCAAAAACAGAAGTAAACAGGCCATTTTGAATTGGTTCAAAAATTTATTGGAAAGGACAGATCATCCGTCATGAAAAAAGAAGTCATGGTATTAACAGGCGCAGGCCAGATTGGCATGGCAATCGCCCGCCGAATGGGCTACGGAAAAAAGATCATCGTTGGAGATAAAAAGCTGGAAAATGCACAGGCGATTGCTAAAACCATGAACCAGGTGGGATTTGATGTGATGCCTCTGGAAATGGATTTGGCTTCAAGAACATCCATCCGGTCCTTGATTGCCCAAGCGCAAAAATACGGGGATATTACGATGCTGGTAAACGCCGCCGGCGTTTCTCCAAGCCAGGCGTCTATTCAAACAATTTTGCAAGTGGATCTGTATGGAACAGCGGTGCTTTTGGAAGAAGTGGGGAAAGTAATTGCTCCCGGCGGTGTCGGGGTAACAATTTCCAGTCAATCGGGGCACCGTATGCCGCAATTGACTCCGGAAGCCGACGAACAGCTTGCCTGTACTCCCACCGAAGACCTGCTGTCGCTTGACATTCTTCAGCCAGAGCATATCAGAGATACCCTCCATGCTTACCAAATGGCGAAACGTTGTAATGAAAAACGCGTCATGGCAGAAGCCGTAAAATGGGGTAAAAAAGGGGCGCGGGTGAACTCCATTTCACCCGGAATCATCGTGACACCGCTTGCCATTGATGAGTTTAACGGCCCCCGTGGAGAATTCTACAAAAATATGTTTGCCAAATGTCCAGCTGGCCGGCCGGGTACAGCCGACGAAGTAGCCAATGTAGCCGAGCTGCTGATGAGCAGCAAAGGCGCCTTTATCACTGGTGCCGACTTCCTGATTGACGGCGGGGCAACAGCCTCTTACTTCTATGGTCCTCTAAAACCATAGGAAATGACAGCGCCGGCCGGAGCGGTCAACGGTGAAAATAAGAAACGGCATAGCCAAAGCTACGCCGTTTCCCGACAACAATTCTGATGCTATTGTATACGGGCCTCCTCTAAGGAAGTCCTTTGATATGGTTAATAGTTGTTGAACTGTTCAGAACATAATATACAGGAGTGCCAGAATCAGTTTATAATCTCCGCCCTCATTGAGAAGCAAAAGCGCCAGTCCTAATAACAGTAGCCGGTCGCTGTCCATATTAAGAGCCTTCAGTACTCTGTGTACCGGAGTCGATGAATTTTGCAGCAGACCGTGGAGCATATCCGAAAGCCCGGCGGGTTCTGATGCAGACGGGAGAGAAACGTCCGTCTGCCCGTTTGATTTGCTTGCCTGCCGGTGTTCAGAAACAGTCGTCGAACGCTGTGCCGATTGCGCAAATGGATTTTGTATATTTTCGGTTGCCAGTGCAGAAGGGGCGGGACGTGGATGGGCTGCCTGCGCGTCCCGTGCAGGGGGACGGCGAATGGGAGCAGACACGGCAGGTGTGCGAGCCAGATTCTGCCGGGCCCGATTTTGCATCTCCATTACCCTGCGGGCCGCGTCCTGCTGCATCCCCATCAGGTCAGCCGTTGAATGTACGGGTGGGCTCATGATTCCCGCCTCCCCTCATTTTCTTCTTTTTTGCCGCCAAAAAGGCCGCTTTCCCGCAGCATGGGCAGCATCGAGATCAAGTGCATAATCTTAATGGCGTCATCCGCCCTGGACTGCCGCTCCGGCTTCAGATGCGGACGAAGCGCCCGGATCAGCGACGTGTTCTTATCGTCCTTATTCATTGCAGACATCATCTGCTGCGCTTTGACCAGCATATTGATGTCCAGCCCGCTCAGATCGGGAACTGGGGAGGAAGGCGGGCTATCCTGCACAGGTTTTTTTTCATCGCCGCCCAGCATACTGCTGATTTTGGAAAGGTCGATGTTGCCGTCGCTCCCCGTCAGCATCTGCGCCATATTTTTCAGTTGTTGCTGACCCTCACTGCTTCCCAGGATGTTCTGCAGTGTCGTGGCAAAATCTTCTTCCATAAAAATTCCCTCCGTTTCCCGACAGGATACTCTTATTTTTTACCGAACAGTTGTTTTAACAGCTGCTGTGCTTCCGGAGAATTCAGCATTTGATTGGCCAGTTCCGGATGCTGCAGCACCTGTTGGAGTTTATCCCCGTTAGCGCCCATGTTCTGCAGAATATGCGGATCCAGCTTTCCGGTAGAAAGCTGCTGTTTGAGGGCTTCCGGGCTGGTGCCCAGTTTACTGCCTGCCATTTTGAGCAGGGCGTTCATCTGTGCTTCAGAAAGATTTTTCATCAACCATTCTCCTGTTCCATTTATGATATTTTTATGATACAATAAGGTAAGTTATGCCGTATATTGATTCAAATCCCATACAGGACAAAGGAGAGAACACCATGCGGATGATTGTGATATCCGATACGCACCGGAACGCCCATATACTGGAAACGATTATTTCCAAACATTTGGAAGATGCAGATCTGTTCATCCATCTGGGCGATGGCCGGGCAGAACTGGAAGATATGCAAATCCTGTATCCTCAGAAAAAGTTTCTGGCAGTGACCGGCAACTGTGACTGGGGGTTTGAAGGCAAAACGTTTGACCTTTTTCAGGCGGGAGACATCCAGATTATGTTGACACACGGCCATCTGTATGGGGTCAAGGAAGGTCTCGACCGATTGATGGACGCGGCCAAACGCAATGGCTCCCGTATTGTATTATATGGTCACACCCATCAAAAATTGACAGTTTACAGAAACGGATTATATATCATGAATCCCGGCAGCGCATCCCAACCGCGATCCGGCGGAAGGACCTATGGCATCCTGGATATTCAGGGACGGGATGTCCATATGACGATTGTAGATCTATAAAAAAGGAAAGGCAGAATGGACATGGAAACCCAGTGGCTTGGAAATGGCACGGAAAAGCGCCGGTATTTTACAGAGCTTCCTTCTACCAATGATTATATCAAGGCGCATATGGCCGAATTGGCGCATGGAACCGTTGTTCTGGCAAAAAAGCAGACGGCTGGAAAAGGACGGATCGGGCGGAAATGGGAAGCAGACAAGGGGGACTGCCTGTGCTTTTCCTTTGCCCTGCGGGACGTCCCCATCCATCATCTGCCCCTGCTGCCATTGATCTGCGGAATGGCCGGGGTGGATGCGTTGGATCAGCTGATTCCTGGAAAAACCGGTATTAAATGGCCCAACGATCTGGTCATCGAGGGAAAAAAGGTCTGCGGCATTCTTTGTGAAAGTCTTTTTTCCGGCACGCAGGCGGACGCGGTCTGCGGGATCGGTATCAACCTGCGGCAGACACAAGCGCAGTTTACAGCGGCCGGCCTGCCTCATGCAGGCTCCCTGTTCTCCCTGACCGGACGCTGTGTCTCACCGCAAACCCTGCTGCAAAAAATCCTGCAGGCGTTTGAGCCGCTGTATACGCAGCTCTGTCAGGAAGGTTTTGCCTCTCTTCGGCCCCAGTATGAGGCGCGTTGCCTGACAGTTGGAAAAGAAATACGGGTCATGCAAAACGGCCGGGAGTCCAGCGGCACCGCTTTGGGGATTGCGGAAAATGGCAACCTGCTCTGTAATTTAGGCGGAGAAATCGTCGCTATTTCCAGCGGGGAAGCGTCTGTCCGCGGCTTGTACGGCTATGTATAAAACCAGCCGCTCGGAATCTTTCTTGTTGACAGATCCCTTGTATTGATCCCCATGTTCATTTTCCTTTTTTTCTTTCCGTTTGTCTGTCGACCGGCCGTTCTCCTATTCAGTCGCCCCTCCCCGACATACCCCTTTTCCATCCCGGCCCCCTGACTCCTGACCTGCCCTCTGACCGCTTTTTATCCGACCACCATTTGCTATCCTTGGGCCGCCCTTCCGATTGGGCAGTTGGAAAAGCATATGGTGTTTTTTTATTTCTTTTCTGAATCTTTCAAAATCTGCGTCACCAGAGCAGCACCCGCCTGCATCCCAATGTCCATGTACACTTCCTCCAATGTGGTTGCATAAGCGGTGATTAAATCCATGATTTCATTAAATTGTTTTGCATTTGGATACTCTTCGCGCAGCCGGGTCCAGACCCGCTCTTCTGCTTCTTCCAACCGGTCGATATAGGAACGCCGGTCGATCCGACTCTCGCAGCCGTTTAAAAGAAATTCCCGGATCTGCCGGATATCCATCCGTGAAAAAATTTGATCAATATAATTCATAATCAATTACCTCCGTTGTTTGCCGGATACTGGATATCATTCCCGTACCCGTGCTTTTCCTTATCACAATCACGAAAAAGGCAGATGGAAAAGTGCCTGCGGAATGAGGATGTATAGTCGATTTAAGATGAAGGGCATATCCAGGAATATGCCCTTCATTCAATTGTACCAATGTAATTGAAATAAACACCGATTTTCTGTGTGTAAAACTTTCTCTTGTAAGCGCTGTCACGCTCATGCACCGTGATGTGGTGAGCAGACTCCCGCAGGATTTCCGGTGTCAGCTCCGGCACTTCTAAATGCCGGTCAACAATGGCGAGAAATTTTCCCACGTTGTCAAGTTCGTCCTGCTGTTTGACAAGTTCCGCTTCAAAACAGGAAGCTGCGCTTTTAAGGTTTCCTGCTCTGCCAGATATCGCCCATTCAACTGCCCAAATTCTTCGTCTGTGAGTATACCGGTTACCAGCTTCTCAAAGGTGGCAGCTATCAGGTTGTCAACTTCTGCAAGCCGTTTCCTTGCCTGATCCAGTTCCTTTCGCTTGCCCGTCAGTTCCTTTTTTAACTGGTCGGATTGCTTCGCCGTCAAATGGGTTATAAAGGCTTTCCGGTCGGCTTGTGCCGCTTGTACAACGGTTTGTATGGCTTTCAAAACAGCTTCCCACAGATGCAGGGCTTTTACTGTGCGGGGCATGCATTCTTCCTTGTGCTTATGGCATTTGCCGCAAACATAAGTGTATTTGCTCTTGTTATTTTTCATATAAAGACCTTTTCGCTGGATTTTGTGTTTCTCTGTTTCCGCGAAAAGGTCTTTTTCATTCTATGGTTCTCTATCGGGTTTTCGGTTAATTTATTGAAGGATTTGTCTTCTACTATCAGTATGTCGGAAATGGGATAGAATCAATAATTGACGTTTCCTCATATGTCTGTTTCAAAATTGTCGGTTCGCTGGCCATGCAGGATAACGCCGACTTTCAGCCCCAGGTTAAAATAGATTTTCTCAATGACGGATACATAACTGTTGAGTTGGTCAATCACGTTATCTGTTCCCTGCATTTTTCTATAATCATTTTTTTAACTTTGAATAGGCTTTGCTTTCTCTCTGCTCAAAACTGTCGTTGTTAACAATCACTTGGGTGTCTCCGGCGCGAATATACGCACTTATATGCACTTATACGTACTCAACATTTGCAAATTAAGGCGCCGTTTCATCGCGAAAAAATAGCTTTCTGAATGGCCGCGCCCCAGTCGCTCTTTTTTCTCGTACTCTTCAAATTCGGACATGATGCTGCTTCTTTCGTCAAGTCAATAGGTCTTTTATTTCTGAAATAATCTGCTCTTTGTCTTTTACCTCTCCTTTCCAACCCGCAAGAATCATTTCCAAGAGCATGGTTTTGAAAACGGCATCCACAAACTCCTCGTTTCTATGTACCGTAAGCAAAACAAAAATAATTTCGTAAAACCGCTCCTTTGCAAGCCGTTCGACAAGCATTTTCATCATGTCCAACCCCATATGTTCATCACCGGGAGTACAAATCAGATACCACCAGCCGGGGTATTTCTTTACCCACTGTAAAAAGCGGATTGTCTGTTTATCTCTTTTGGTCAGATGTTCCACTGTCCTATTCCCCCTCAAAAGCCACTTTTAAGTTTTGGGCTGTTTGGGCGGCGAGTGTTGCGCCGACCTGCAAGCCGGCTTCCATGTAAACATTTTCGATTGCATTTACATAGTCATAAATGGGTTGGGCGATTTCTTCAAAGTCCTTTTCGTTTGGGTAGTCCTTATGCAGGCGGGCACTAAAGGCTTTAT
>CAJFUK010000060.1 GCA_904420125.1 Candidatus Falkowella caecavicola
AAAAAAAGATCAGACCATTTTGGTCTGATCTTTTTTATTATTGTTTATTGTTGCCTTTAGGCAAAAGGAACCCCCTGGTAGAACCAGGGGTAAATAAAAGAGCCCTGGTAAATAAAACCTCCGGGCTACAATCGAGATGCTTTGGCAATGACTAATGCCTGCCGCTTGTATATGATGAGTGCTGGTTGGTGCCGACATCAAAGCCCTTCGGTTTTGCACTGTCAATTCCTTTGCTGCGTGGGAGATATTGACTCTGTGTTTTGAGGGGATAGGTGCTGAGAGAAGAAGCAGCAGAGTGCGCAGACTTTTATTCAGTTTTGAAGGTGTTTGGGAAGAGAGAAGAAGCAGACGGTGTTGATAGCGATGAGGATCCACCTGTACCCATACTGAACACAGAAGTTAAGCTCACTGGCGCCGACAATATTCGGCCAGGGACGGCCTGGGAAGAATGGAGAATGGGGAAGGCGCCTTATTTGCCATTTTTGTATGGGTGATTGTATCTGTGAAACGACCATATCAAAGGACTGGTTGCTGTATCATTTAGATCTTCGAATACGCCTCAGACAAACGTTATCCTGTCAAGCACATTGGCCTTTTCTGCCAACTTTTTTACTTTGTCTATCATGGATGGGGCAGCACGGAAAGGGACGATATGGAGTCAAGAGCAGGAGCATCAGGAGGATCAGGAGAATGCTGGACGGTGGAGTTTGTTGCCGACCTAATTGTGTTGTGGTCTGTCTTCGGGATAAGGCATGATTCCTCTCCTGCTTTATCGACTCCGGATCGGCCTTATGCCGCCGATCATAGATCAGGAATCCAAAGCGACGGCCCTGATCGCTCCGGGCAGGACGGAAAAAGTGCAAGCTTTAATTTTAAAGTAAATGATATGGACACGCTTTGGATTTCATTAAAAGATAAAGTTACGATCGTAGAATCCATTGAAACGATGTCTGATGGGAATAGAAAATTCACCATGGCTGACTCAGACGGCAATGCACCTGGGTTTATTCAGGAAAAATGCCCGGAGGTAAAGTGATTTCAACCTTGCATTATGTGGTGTTTGTTGCACGCAGTATGACTCTTTTTAAAGCAAAGAATATAAGGGTTGTCCTACGAGGAAAGGCAGTTCTATATACAGAAGATGTGAAATGGGATCATGGCTGCCAGAAAAAGTCTTCAACATTGCGGACCATGTGAATTTTTCTCTTATGATAGATTGAAAAGTATATTGGAAATGGTTGCAGGATCTTACGTAATAGATAATTTAAAAGATTTCAAACAAAACGAATGAGCATAACCACTATGAGACACGATGGGCTTTCAAATTCCTGTGGACGATAGATCTCTCGTGTTTTTGGTATAACTCCTTATTCCAAATTCCAGGCAATCAAAAATCGCTTTTTCTGCATTTGATCGCCTGGGTAAAAAACGGTATCTTTTGTATTATACGTTTGATGTCTGTGGCAGTCAGTTTTTGCAAACAGTCTCATGTTGATCCGCTTATCACACTGACGACTAAGTTCATGGCTCCGGCCATGAGCATAACAATGATAGGCTTCATCTTTATTTTTTGGAGCAACACAAAGCAAATGATAAAAATGATCACCATGCTCCAGTTCGGTTCCAACATAGAAATGATAGTATTACTACCCCAAAAAGCTGAAATAAGGATCGAAATTCCTGCCGATGCGATCATGGCAACAACTGCCGGCCGTAATGTGGTTAAAATTTTCTGCAATATATCCATGTTACGGTATTTCAAATAGAGCTTTGCCAGCAACGTGACAATAATACAAGAAGGAAGTACGCATCCTACAGTCGCAATAACCGCACCTGGAATACCGGCAATTTTAATTCCTACAAAAGTAGCTGAATTAATGGCAATCGGACCCGGAGTCATCTGCGATATTGTGATTAAGTCTGTAAATTCTGGCATGCTGAGCCAACCATGTGTAGCAACAATCTGATCCTGTATCAGGGGGATGGCGGCATAGCCGCCGCCAAAGCTGAAAAGTCCAATTTGGAGGAAACTTAAAAACAACTGTAAATATATCATTTGCCATTCCCCCTTCCATGGACAAATGTCCGGATGATTCCTATCATGATACAGACAATCACTACATAAATAACATTAACATTAAAAAAACAGGTGGCTATAAATGCAGATAACATAATAAGGATAGATGAAAAATTTTTTCCCTGAACCACACCGGCGGCCATTTCATAAACAACCGCTGCAATGACTGCTCCTACACCAGCCTGCATGCCTTCAAGAACTTGACTGACAACATAGTTGTTGCGAAAAGCACTGTAAAATATTGAGATCAGGAAAATAATAACAAATGGTGGAATGATTGTGGCGACAATTGCCGTAAAAGCCCCTAATATGCCCGCAAGCTTATACCCGATCACAATGGCACCATTCACTGCAATGGCACCGGGTGAAGACTGTGCGATTGCAATCAAATCCAGCATTTCATTTTCTTCAATCCAATGGTATTCATCTACAAATTTTTTCTTCATCAACGTTACAATAACGTATCCGCCACCAAAGGTAAAAGCACTGAGGTATAGGGTGGAAATAAATACTTTTAACAATACGCTTTTTTTACTTTTCATCGCTTGGCCTCCTCCATATCCAGTATATATCTTATTGACTTATAATAAAAATAGCATTATTCTATTAATATAATAATAAATATCTTATAAAAGAAACTTTGAGGGAATGACATGACACTTCGACATATGAAAATATTTGTAGCGGTATTCCAGCATAGCAATATTACAAGGGCCGCGGCAGAACTGCATCTTGCGCAGCCATCTGTTAGTTTTGCAATTAAAGAATTAGAAGAATATTATGGTATTCAGCTTTTTGAGAGAATAGGAAGGCGTATTTATCCATCGCAATCTGGAAAGGAATTTTACAGCTATGCGCTTCACATAGTCTCTCTATTTGATAATATGGAAACCAAAATCAAAAACTGGGATACACTCGGTTCACTCCGTATTGGTACCAGTATTACCATTGGCACCCATATTCTTCCGGTATTGTTAAAAAAGTATCAGTTACAATATCCCTCCCTAACAGTACAGGCAATCGTTAGCAAGTCCAGTGATATAGAGCACAAGATTCTGGATAATTCTATTGATATTGGCCTGATTGAAACAAATCCAGGACATGATGAAATCTGTTCTTTTGCATTTATGCAGGACACAATGTGTGCTATTGTTCCCTGTAACCACCCCCTGGCTGACCATGAAACGGTCACGCTTTCTCAACTAACCGAATATCCATTTCTTATGAGAGAAAAAGGAAGTGCCGGCAGAGAGCTTCTGGATGCCTGTTTTGCTCTTGGGCAGTTGTCTGTTCAACCATTATTGGAAAGCTCCAGCACGCAAGCGATTGTAAAAGCCGTTTCAGAAGGGCTTGGGGTGGCGATTCTGCCGTACCTTCTTGTAGAGAGAGATATTCATGAAAATGCTGTCACAATGTTGCGATTACACCAACCTCTGAAGCGCGAATTAAACATCATCTACCATAGAGATAAATATCTCACTCCAAATATGAATGCCTTTATTGCTCTGTGTAAAAAGTATGGCGCGGAATGTGCGTTTGCATCGGTTTAGGAAAAATACATACGGGCCTTAAAACGGCCGCCAATAAAACAGGCAGCATGCTCTCCGTACCCGAGCATACCGCCTGTTTTATTATATCTTTTTTCAAAGGGTATTCTTCGCTTGCACGCCGCTTTACAAAGTCAACATTTGATACGATCTGTCAGCACTGTTGTTCAGGCAGGGCAAGACTTGATTGCAATACGCAGAGAGGCAGGCTTTTGCGGATAAACACCAATGATGCAGAATGGAATGAAACAATTTGTTAAGTTTCAAACAACAAATTGATCATTGTTTTTTCGGTAATAATTTTATATGATATAGCTACACCGGTGAATACTCTATGGGAGGGAATCATATGCAAATTCAATTGGGAGAACAAATACGAAAACTGCGTTGCAGCACTGGAAGGACGCAGGATGATTTGGCACAGGCCCTTGGCGTTACGTCACAAGCAGTTTCCCGTTGGGAAAAAGACATCTGTTATCCAGATATGGAACTGGTCCCATCGATAGCCAATTTTTTCGGCGTCTCCATCGATGAACTGTTCGGGTATCATAACGAACGCGCTAAAAAGGTGGACGCATTCGTAGAAAAAATCAGAGAGATGAACAGGCAGAACAACGGCAGGGATGTATGTATAGACGAATGTATACATCTTGCCAGAGAGGGCATGGTGGAATTCCCGGCAAATGAAAAAATCATGTTGAGCCTGGCCTCTGTGCTGTATAATGCTGGATATGTCCGCTATGGGGAGCATCATTTGACGGATGAAGAAGGGTATGATGTTTACGATGCCGAACGCCACCGTACGTATCCGGAATGGCAGGAAGCCATCAAACTGTATGAAAAACTGCTGACAACGCTGAAAGAAAGCGATATGCGACATCAGGCTGTACGTGAATTAATTCAACTGTATGCCAATACCGGAGCATCGGAAAAGGCTGCTGCCCTTTCTGAAACAGCGGTCCCCCTTTCCGGCTGCCGTGAACTTCTTCGGCTGAACACCTGTGACGGCAGAAAAAGAGCTGAAGTATATGGCGAAACTCTTCTGGAGATGATCCATACCTGTTCTGAGCTGATGGTTTCAGGGGTTATAGTGAATAAAAATCACATCAGTCCGGACACTGCCGTACAGATTCTCAGAAATGCAATCTCCCTATATGATTTGGTTTGCACTGATGGAAATTATGGTATCTATCATGCTTCCCTTGCTTGTTTACATTTATATCTTTCTGAATATCTTTGGCTGGCTAAAGACCGCGATGGTGCATTTGAGGCGCTTGATACGGCACTGGAACATGCAAAAAAGAATGAAGATGTTTGCAGCCGGAAAAACGCGGTTTATACAGCTCCACTGCTTCGGTTGGTGCAGATCAACCCGGATGGGCAGACAGCAGGGCGTACTGCCGATCTGCCTGAGATCTGGCCCTGGCGGTGCGTCCCGGATTGTTCAAGATGCGCAGCCGAAATCAAGGCGGATCCAAGATGGGCAGAATGGGTAAAAAGAACGAAAATTTAAAAAACAAAGTGCCGGTATTTGGAACGACAAATGCCGGCACTTTTTATTTGATAGGCCATACGATATGGCCAGATTCAAAAATTTTTACTTATAGAAGAAAAAGGACACATCCGAAACCGAAATCTGGAAACGGAAGGGGATAAAAGAGCACGGCCATTGAACAAATCGGATATGCAATGATTAAAAGCAGGCTACGTTTTTTGTATAATCCCCTGGGAATGCAACGGAATAGTAGGGGGTATTATGAGAGGCAAAACCCAGAGGCGGATATCTATATTAAAAATCAGTTTAAAAAGCCGGCAGAATTTTTTGCACCTATTTTTTGTAAACTTTTTATAAAATCCCCTGGAATGCGCTTTTTCAAATGGTGAAAATCTGGTATACTAAAATTAATCAAAATTAATCAATCAATATTAGAGGTGATGATTTGAAAGAAGCAGGAGCAAAATTAAAAGAAAAACTCATGGAAGCGCTAAAAGCTGTACTTCCCATTCTTGCGATTGTTTTATTTCTGTGCTTTAGTATAGCGCCTATATCACCCAGTATATTATTGTGTTTCCTAATGGGCGCTGTACTGCTTGTGTTGGGTATTATGTTTTTTACCCTGGGAGCAGAAATGGCCATGACACCAATGGGAGAGCGCGTAGGAACCAGCATCACACGAACGAAAAATCTTCCTATTGTTATCATACTTTCTTTTATCCTTGGTTTTATTATTACCATATCCGAGCCGGATCTGCAGGTTCTGGCTGAGCAGGTTCCTTCGATTCCGAATATGACTTTAATCATTACGGTTGCCTGCGGTGTCGGCATTTTTTTGGTTGCAGCGCTTTTGCGTATGTTGTTTAGTATCCCACTGTCTCATATGTTGGTGATATTTTATATTCTTGTATTTGGACTTTCCTGTTTTGTGCCCGACAGTTTTCTCAGTGTTGCATTTGATGCGGGCGGGGTGACAACGGGACCAATGACAGTTCCTTTTATTATGGCCCTTGGTATTGGTGTGTCTGCTGTGCGTAATGACCGCCATGCGGCTGATGACAGCTTTGGTCTGGTCGCTTTGTGTTCCATTGGCCCCATTCTTTCCGTTTTGATTTTAGGAATGCTCTATAATCCGCAGGAAAGCGCCTATGTTGCTCCTGTACTCCCTGAAATTGGGGATTCCCTTGAGCTTTGGCAGCTGTTTAAGGTGGGTTTTCCATCTTATATGAAAGAAATTGCTATCTCTTTGGCACCGATTATTCTCTTTTTTGGAATTTTTCAGATTGCTCTTTTAAAACTTCCAAAACGAAATTTATTAAAAATTTCAGTTGGCTTGGTTTATACATATCTCGGTTTAGTTCTGTTCCTGACCGGAGCGAATGTCGGCTTTATGCCCGCGGGAAATTATTTGGGCAATGTGATAGCTTCGCTGGATTTCGCTTGGATCATTATTCCCATTGGAATGGTCATTGGCTTTTTTATCGTCAAAGCCGAACCCGCGGTCTATGTTCTTAATCATCAGGTTGAGGAAATAACCGACGGGGCAATTTCCGCAAAAGCCATGGGGATGAGCCTGTCCATTGGTGTCGCGGTGTCCATTGGCCTCTCGATGATTCGCGTGCTTACGGGAATATCCATTATGTGGTTTTTAATTCCCGGTTATGCGATTGCATTGGGACTCTCTTTCTTTGTACCCAAGATTTTTACCGCCATTGCTTTTGACTCGGGTGGCGTTGCCTCTGGTCCCATGACTGCTACTTTTCTCCTGCCTTTTGCGCAGGGTGCTTGTCTGGCGGTTGGGGGAAACATCGTGACAGACGCATTCGGTGTTGTAGCGATGGTCGCGATGACACCGCTGATTACTATTCAGGTGCTTGGCATGTTCTATCGACTGCGGACAAAATCTGGTCAGAAGCAACTACAGCTGTCCAATTCTGCTGTCGATTTTGATATGCTGGATGATGATGCGATTATTGAATTGTAATCTTGATGGCTAGGAAGGAGCCTTCTATGAGTGAATTATATATGATGACCACAATCACCAACAGAAATACGGCAAAAAAATTTATGACTTTATATGAACAGCACGGCATTCATGTGTCTTTCTTCATTGCAGCCGGAGGAACTGCGGCCAGCGAAATGTTGGATTATTTCGGCCTTGAGCAGACAGAAAAGGCGATGATCTTATCGGTTGTAACACAAGAGGTATGGGAAGACGTTAAAAAGGGTCTGCAAAGAGAAATCAAAATAGATATTCCGGGGATGGGAATTGCTTTTGTGATTCCCTTGAGCAGTATTGGCGGAAAGAAGCAGGTGCTGTTCCTGACAGAAAATCAAAACTTTGTGAAAGGAGAAGAGTCTGCGTTGAAAGGTACAAAGTATGAAATGTTAGTTATTGTTACCAATCAGGGGTATACCGAACAGGTAATGGACATCGCCAGAGAAGTAGGCGCATCCGGGGGAACGGTCATCCATGCCAAGGGAACGGGAATGGAAAGGGCAGAAAAATTTTTGGGTGTTTCTTTAGCGGCTGAAAAAGAGATGATCTTTATGGTGGTGAAAAGTCAGCAGAAAAATGATATTATGCGCGCGGTTATGCAGAAGGCCGGCATGGAGAGCAAGGCAAAATCCATTCTGTTTTCTCTTCCCGTTTTGGATACGGCAGGAATGAGATTGACAGAGGACATGGAAGACTAAGAAGTAAAAAGGAAGCCGTTATCGTTTAGATAACGGCTTTTTTGCGCTTGTATGTTTGATCTGTGCAGGTTTTTTTCTGGATCGATGGCTTTCCCCACAGCAGATGATTTCAGATGTTTGTATAAATTTTTAGAGAAATTTATTACGATAATAGTAGAAATATTTTATTTTATATGCTATACTAATTAAAAATTCAAAATATCATTTATGGGAAATTTGATGGGTGATATGCTGATTATAAGGATGCATGTCACCAAGTTTTTAGATGCCGGTTTTAAGGATCAGATTCTGTTGGGCGGTGCCAAATGGGCTGCCCGTTTCTTTCACTGCTTGATCTTTTCGACTGAAAATTCATCCAATACATAGACTATTCTACTTACCATATCAAATGAAATGGCGGAGATTCTGATGAACACAATAGAAGAAGTTCTGTTTTTTGATAAGAGCAATCTGATTAAAATGCATGATGCATGGTATTTAGAGAAGTACAATGATTGCTTCCTGCATTGGCATAATGAAATTGAAATTATTTTTGTGCTGGAAAATCAAGTAAAGTATATGATCAATAATACCTCAAGAATTTTGCATGCCGGGGATATGGTGATTACCAATAGTGGAGATATCCATACAGCAGTCAGAGATAACTGTACAGGACATGCCTATATCCTGTTAGTCAGCATTGAAGCAATCGAAAAATTTGTTAATTCTGATGTGCTTTGCAGTACGCTCATTGAGCGCAGTAAAATTCCCGAGGGATTTTATCCTTACCAACTGTTGCAGTCGCTTTTTCAATATATGTTTGTAGAATATACTTCAGATTATGATGGCCGTGAAAAGAGTATTTCCGCTTTGCTGCAGTTGCTGATGCTGAATATCCGCCGGTGCAGCGATTATGGAGAAACGCTCAATATACCCAATAAACGCATTAAAGAGGCGACCGTCTGCCGGCAGATTATCAGCTTTTTTAATGAGCATGAACCGCAGCAATATACGCTGAGCGGGCTGGCCGAATATCTGGGGTATTCTCCCAACCATCTTTGTAAAGTATTTAAAAAGATTTTTTCTCTCAGCTTTAATGAATATGTAACCCAGCTGAAGGTTCTTTCTGCCCAGAATATGTTGCGTCAGACAAGCTTGTCTGTATCGCAGATCAGCAGTCAATGCGGGTTTTCTTCAGACCGGGTATTCAATATTTCTTTTAAAAAAGTATGTGGGATGTCACCTTCCGAATACCGGAAAAGCACGACGGATTTGTAGATCAGCCAAGCAGCTTCTGACAGATCGTATCCAGCCAGTCTACCAGCAGAAAACGGACTTCATATTTTTCGGGAGATTCAAGTATTTGGATCTCTTCTTCTGTTAGTTCTTCTTCCAGGATTGCCGGCCCCGATGCGGCTGGCAGGCAGAGTGGTGGATACAAAACGCACCACCAGTTTTGTCCTGCCGCTTCACCGATCTTGATCTGTACTGTATTATACTCTCCGGCAGGTAGGGTGTAGTCTCCGTATTGCCGGGCTTCAAAGTACATTTTGGTATATTCTGCGCGGACAGCATGAGAAGATCCGTTGATTCGCAGTGTGTGTTCTGCAGTTTCTTCAATTTCCCGCAACAGATCTTCCCGATCTGTGTCCGCTGTTTCGGAGAATTGGCCGGCTGTTTCCACTACGGCATCCCGGACCAGCATTTTTAAATGCTGGTCTTCGGTCGAATCTGAATTGGCCAGGATATGCAGCCGTAACATATGATCCCGGATCTCTTCACAATCTGCGGCAAATGTACCGACAGAGCTCAAGAGAATCGAGATGATTAACCCGGCCAGCAGGGAAAGTTCAATTTTTTTCATACAAAAGCCTCCCATATGTAAATGTGTTCTGGAAGGAGTATGGGAGAAGATTGGTAAATTTATACAATCCAAATAAAGGCCGATGAGAAAATAAGAATATCTGCAAAACCACAAGATGTTGAATATTTCAACATCTTGTGGTTTTAATTATGCTTAAGCATGTAGGAAACAACGCAAAGCGGTGTATGCTACAAAAAAACGTCGGCTAAGCGAGCGGGTGGGATTGGAAGCTTAAGCAAGAGTAACACCAATCCTGATATAATGACGAGTATTCAAGGCGTCAAAATAGAGAAGGAAAGGTGTTGCTGTATGGCAGAAAGTTTAGCACATACAAAATGGGTATACAAGTACCACATCGTGTTAAGTCCGAAGTATCGCAGGAAGATCATCTACAACCAGCTGCGTGCGGATATACAACAGTATATCCGCGACTTGTGGAAATGGAAGGGCGTAGAGATCTTAGAAGGACATATGATGGCCTGACCATGTGCATCAGATGTTGAGTATCCCGCCGAAGTATTGCGTCTTCAGCTTGATGGGGTACTTGAAAGGGAAATCGGCAATGATGATCTTTGAAAAACACGGGAATCTGAAGTACAAGTTCGGGAACAGGCCCTTCTGTGCAGAAGGGTATTCGGTTTCGCCGGAGGGCTTACATGAGGGAGGTCACGATCAGGAAACAGATACAGGAACAGAAGAAAACGACAAGGCGATGGAGAGACAGAGAGTCCGAGAGAATGAGGAACCTTTTAAGGGTAGCCAGTAACGAACGCCCTTTGAGGGGGCAAAAGAGGCAAAGGCAACAGGCATGGAAGGGAGCTAAGGGAGAGCTGCTGACACATCTCTCCCATAGTCAAAAGAGAAAGCCAGCGCCTAAAGGCGCTGGCTGGTATAATAGGCTTGTAGCCTTTGTGCAAACCACCCGTCAAACGGATGGTTTTTATTGCTCATGGATTCGTGCGTTTTTCAACCCTTAGCATGCAACAGAACAAGGGACAGTTTCCACACCATGCGGAAAAGGACGGCAAATAAAGGTTTGCAGTTCAGATCCAAACCGTTCTTGCAGATGCTGCCGCGCCCGTTCTGCTGTCAAAATACTTTCATAAATCCCAAATACGGCCGAGCCGCTTCCTGTCATTTGACTGCCCAGGCTGCCCCAGAGGCCAAGTTCTCGCCGCAGTTCGGCAATTTCCGTAAGCGGTACCGCCTGTTCCAGAACATTCTGCATATGGGCAGCAAAAGTTCGCCAGTCCCCCTGTTCCAGCAACGAGAGAAGCCGTGGGGTATCTGGATGAGACACCGCGGGCAGGCGGTCAAACAGAGCATAGGCTTCGACAGTGGAGACGCCGGCTTTTGGTTTTGCCACCAGAATGGCAGGTGCAGAAAATGGCCGAAGAGGGGTCAGGGCCTCTCCGATTCCTTTGGCCAAGCAGGTACCGCCCACCATGCAGAAAGGGATATCTGCGCCGATTTGCACTCCCATTGCACAGAGTTCCCGTATCGTAAAGGGCTTTTCATACAGCTCGTTTAGGCCCATCAGGACAGCAGCGCCGTCTGCACTGCCGCCGCCCATCCCTGCCTGATGCGGGATCTGTTTTTGCAGGGTGATCTGAAAGCCGCCGGTATATGGGGGAAGCGCAGGGGAAGACAGGAAATGTTCCGCCGCTTTCCAGGCGATATTCCGGGAGTCATCCGGAATTCCAGGCAGATTACAGGAAAGCGTCAGCCCGGGATTTGCAGTCCTTTCGATGGATATAAAATCAAACAGATCAATCGCCTGAAAAATCATTTCCAGAAGGTGATACCCATCTTCCCGGCGGCCGGTGATATCCAGGGAAAGATTCAGCTTAGCCGGTGCACGTAAAAATATTTTATCCATGCGGCTGCTCCTTTCCGCGTTTTTCCAGAAGGCGGGGAATGATACCGCTTTGAATGTCAATCGCTTTGACTGGACACATTTCATGGCAACAGTAACATTTGATGCACTGATCGTATCGGATACATGCCCGATGATTTTCAATCCGAATGGTATGGGCTGGACAGCTCTCTGCACATTTTCCGCATCCAATACAATCTTTTTTACGAATCCGGGGCAGCGGCGTTACCTGCCGCAGGATCCGGCTGCGTAAAAAGCGGGGAAGCGGAAAAGAGTTGGAAAAATCCAGATTTTTGACAGCAGAGGGTTTTTGAAAGTCTGTAAAGATCGGAAGGCTGTCACCTGTCTGACAAATATCCGAAAGATCCGGAGAAAGCCCCCGTTCAATAGCCTGGCGAAGCATTTCGACATCCCCGGACAGCAGCCCGATAGCGTGTGCCAGCACGATATCCAGCGCATAAGGGTTTTCAGAAGCGGCCAGAAAACCGGTTGTTCGGGGTTGTCCGCCAGAGGGTCCGTCGCCTTCCATGGAGATGACAGCGTCACAGATGCTCAAACCCGGACGGACCGTTTCGCACAGGTCTACAAGCATCGAAGCAAATCGTTCCCGTTCCGGCAGGCGCATATGCATTTCCGGCTTCATCAGGCCTGGAATGGTTCCAAACAGATTTTTTACCGCGCCGCTCATGACAGTCATTCCATGCGTTTTCAGCTTGGGCAGGTCGATGATAAAATCCGCTTCCAGTACCGGACGGATCAGGGTAAACTCCTGAATGGTGATGCCGTCAGGGTTTTTGCGCACCCCATAACCCAGATCTTCATTCAGACAGACACCGGTGCGCTGGGCCACGGCCTCCATGCCGGATACCGCATAGATTCCCTTAAGCATAGCGGCCGTGTACGGCCCACCCGGACTGTCGGCAATCGTAATTTTTGTGATTCCATGCTGCTGCAGCTCCCGGATTACGACTTCCACGAGAACAGGGTGTGTTGTTGTCGCTTCCTCCGGCTTGCGTTTCATCAAAAGATTGGGTTTTAAAAGAACCCGCATATCAGGCCGTATTTTTTCGTTAATATGCAGATCTGCAAACAGTCGGGAAACTGCATCCGACAGGACAGCATCATCATAACAATCTGCAAGGGCAATGCTTACAATAGGACGGACAGGCATAAGTCAGACTCCTTTCAGGAAAGGGCACGCTCTCCGGAGTTCCGGCAGAACGTGCCCTGTATGATGTAACAGCAGAAAACGAATTTAGGCGTTCGGGGCCTGCAGACCGGCCAAAAAGATTTTGATCCGTTCTACAGCGTCCGTTAAATGATTAATCGAATATGCATAAGAAACACGGATAAACCCTTCGCCGCACTCCCCGAATGCGTTGCCCGGAATTGTGGCAACCCGTTGGGAATATAGAAGTTTTTCGCAAAACTCTTCCGAACTGAGCCCTGTACTGCGGATATCTGGAAAAACATAAAAGGCACCTTCCGGCATAAAACAATAAAGTCCCATTTTATTGAAGGCATTGACCAGAAACCGCCTGCGGACATCGTATTCTTCGACCATCATCCGAACGCTGTCATCACAGTTGCGGAGCGCTTCAATCGCTGCATACTGACTGGTCGTTGGCGCACACATAATCGCGTACTGATGCAGCTTGGTCATCTGCCGGATAATCGGCGCCGGTCCTACCGCATACCCCAGCCGCCAACCGGTCATTGCATAGGTTTTTGAAAAGCCGTTGACGACAACTGTTCGTTCCTGCATACCCGGCAGTGAAGCGATCGAGACGTGCTGTCCACTATAGGTCAGTTCAGCATAAATTTCGTCAGAAAGAACCATTACATTGGTTTCACGGAGTACCGCGGCAATTTCCTCCAGGTGTTTCCGCCGCAGAACCGCACCTGTTGGATTGTTCGGGTACGGGAGGACCAGCAGCTTGGTACGGGGTGTAATTGCTTTTTTCAAATCCTCTGCAGTAAAGCGGAACGCATTCTCTACCCGCGTATGAATCGGTATGACTTTTCCGTGAGAAAGCGTTACAATCAGTGCATATGCAACAAAACAGGGTTCGGGCAACAAGACCTCATCTCCGGGACTGATCAAAGCCCGGATACACAAATCCAATGCTTCGGACCCGCCCACTGTGACCAGCACCTCTTCCATCGGATCATAGGACACATGGAAACGACGTTCCATATATTTTGAGATTTCGATCCGCAGCTCTTTTAATCCCGCATTTGCAGAATACCAGGTACGGCCCTTCTCCAGGGTATCAATGGCCACATTTCGGACGTTCCAGGGCGTTTTAAAGTCCGGTTCTCCAACGCCCAGAGAGATAACATCCTGCATCGTTTCTGAAATACTGAAAAATTTGCGGATGCCGGATGGCTTTAAACTGGTGATTTCCGGCGTCAACAGGGAATTATAATCGATCATATCCAGGCGCTGCTCCTCTCGTCGGAAGAACTGTCGCAGAGCAGAATGCCGCCTTCTTTATATTTGGACAGCACAAAATGCGTGGCCGTTGAGATGACGCCATCAATTGGGGCAAGCCGGCGGGCAACAAACAATGCAATATCTTTAAATGTTTTTCCTGTGACCAGGACGGTAAAATCAAAGCCTCCTGACATCAGGTACACCGTATCCACTTCATGAAACTGCATGAGACGTTGTCCGATTTCATCAAATCCCAAAGAAGCTTTTGGGGTCACTTTCACTTCAATCAATGCGACAACCAGATCTGCGTTGACTTTTTCCCAGTCGATGACTGCTTTATATCCCCGAATCACACCGCTCTGCTCATATTTTTGGATGCGGTTTGTAATATCCGCTTCTGTTGTATCGAGCATAACTGCCAATTGTTCATTCGTCAGGTGCGCATTTTGATTTAATAATTCCAGAAGTTTATCCATACTATCAACTCCTACTGTTTCATGGCTGCTTCGCATGAGCCCGTTCTACACCATTTTTCGTGGAACATCAAAAGTAGTATAGCATAAAAACTGGAAAAAAGCAAAATAAAAATCGGATAAAATCGGGAAAATCTCTGGCTGACGGGAAGCGGGGATCAATATGATGCAGGGCCGTTGTCATAAAATAGACAGATTCGATAAAAAGATTGACTTTGTATTTTGAATATTGTATAATAAACAAAATTTGAATGAATTTGGAGGAAAGGATATGCAGCAGATGGAAAAATACCGTCCGGAATGGGAATCCTTAAACCGGCATAACACGGGGGGCACTGCGCCGGAATGGTTTATGGACGCAAAATTCGGCATTTATTTTCACTGGGGACCTTATTGCATCCCGGCGTTTGGCAGCGAGTGGTATCCTAAATTCATGTATGAAACAGAGACGGGCAACTACGCCTATCATATGGAGCATTATGGGGATCCGTTTACTGAGTGGCCGTATCATAAGTTTTTTGTTGGGGCCACAGATAAAGATGGAAAATGGGCGGAATTTGCGCCGAAACTGGTCTCAGAAGGCGGAGAATTTGATCCGGATGAATGGGCGCAGCTGTTTTTAGACGCAGGAGCTAAGTTTGCAGGCCCGGCTGCGGAACACTGTGACGGTTGGTCAAACTGGAATAGTCGGGTCAATGAATGGAATTCTGTGCAGTATGGGCCGAAACTGGATCTGGTTGGCCTTTTGCTGGAGGCTTTTCGTAAGAAAAATTTAAAGACTTTGGTTTCGATGCATCATGCATATGCATTGGGCGGCGATTATTTTACCAAAGCGCCCGTGCAGACGGATCCGGCATTGCAGAAAATTTATTCCCAGCTTTCCTGGGATGAGGAAATTCAGTTGTATTTGGATAAGATCAAGGAGGTTGTAGACGGTTATCAGCCGGACTTGCTCTGGCAGGACAGCGGCGTCTGCAAAGTCGATGAATGGGCGCGGCTGGAATTTTTGTCTTACTATTATAACGCTGCGCAGGAGTGGAAAAAAGAAGTTGTTGCTACGGTCAAGGACGGCTTTAATAACGATTCTACAGTTCAGGATATTGAGCGGGGCGGACCGACCGGGATGAAGGAAAATTACTGGCTGGCAGATGACAGCATCAGCCCGTATACCTGGTGCTATACCAACGGCGTTGTGTATTATAACCTGGCTCAACTACTCCATACTTTGATCGACCATGTCAGTAAAAACGGCAATCTGCTGCTGAATGTGCTGCCTACCGTTGAGGGCAGAATTCCCGACGAACAGAAGAAACTTTTACTGGGCATGGGTAAATGGCTGAAAAAGAATGGAGAGGCCATCTATGCTACCCGGGCTTGGCGTGTTTACGGAGAAGGCCCCACGATTATGGGAAGCGATCATTTCAGCGATATGCAGTCCGGAACGCCCCAGGATATCCGTTATACCCGCAACAAACAGGCTGATACGCTCTATGCTATCACACTGGGATGGCCTGGAGAAAAGGTGACGTTGCAAAATCTCAGCGCACAGCGGATGGATATATCCAATCTGATGGATGTGACGCTGATTGGTCAGGAACAAGGGGAGTATATTCCGCTTGATTATGAACAGGATGCAGACGGACTTCATATCCATATGCCGGATACTCCTCCCTGTGGGGAAGAAGCCTATGTTCTGAAGCTGCGCTTTCAGGATCAGATCCCGGCTTGGCGGGGATAGACGTTTTCGAATTTTTTCCGCCTTCATTGATGAAACAGGTTCACAATCATACAATCCAAAAAGAATCCTGCATCTGGTCAGATGCAGGATTCTTTTTGGATTGTATGAAGTACAGATCTGTATTATAGGATAAAAAAGAAGTCGGTCGTTTAAAAACAATGACTTCTTTCCATCACCTTGGCAAGGTGGCGCCCTACCAGATGAGCTAAGCCCGCAATGGCGCCTCCGGCTTTTATACAAAAGAGTACAAATAAACAAACCCCGAACTTCTTTTGAAGTTCGGGGTGCCTAGTATGGAGCGGGTTACGAGACTCGAACTCGCTACCGCCACCTTGGCAAGGTGGCGCTCTGCCAGATGAGCTAAACCCGCAATGGCACCTCCGGATTTTATCTAAAAGAGTATAAAAAATAAAACCTGAACTTCGAAAGAAGTTCAGGTTATTTGGTATGGAGCGGGTTACGAGACTCGAACTCGCTACCTCCACCTTGGCAAGGTGGCGCTCTACCAGATGAGCTAAACCCGCAATGGTGCCTCCGGACGGAATCGAACCATCGACACGAGGATT
>CAJFUK010000061.1 GCA_904420125.1 Candidatus Falkowella caecavicola
GACAGAAGGTTCGGAGGTGCTTTCCGAAGACTCAGGAGCAGAAGGTTCGGAGGTACTTTCCGAAGATTCAGGAGCGGAAGGTTCGGGGGGAAGAAAATTTCCGGATACTTCATCCGGCAATCTGGGAGAAGAGGATTCCGTAGTCTCCGCCGAAGAAACAGGAGACTCTGTCTGAGAACTCTCCGTCGGATTTTTCGAGTTTTCGGGGGATTCTTCAATGAGATCTTCCGGATGGATTGGCGGCATCTCGGCAAACAGTTCCGCAATATAATTTTCCGGTAAGGAGAAGGCGGATGATTCCGTTTGTTCTGTCTCATCAGCAGCACTGGCATGCAGTACAGCCGCAAAAATCCCACAGCCTGTCAATACGGCAGCGCAAAGGATACAGATGACTTGTATACGGATTTGTTTTAACATTTTATTCCCCTCAGATCCTTAATTTTTCCGTCCCTTTTTGATACTTTCTTATTCCTGTTCCAACGATTGGCTGCTTTCTGTCCCCTGCATCCAATCAGGTAAGTTATCGCCGAATAATTCATCCCAAAGGGCCAGATCATCCTCTGTACTGGTCTCGGTAGGCACTGATTCGGCAGATGGTTCACTGCTTTCAGGTCCCTGCATCCAATCAGGCAGTTCATCTCCATACAGTTCTTCCCATAGTTCCAGATTTTCATCGACGGAACTTTCATCGACAGAACTTTCACTGGCGGAACTTTCCTCCGGCTGGGATGCCTCTGTACTGCTTTCCGATTCGGATTCGCCATCTGATGGTAAAGACGATTCAGAGGATTCTTCCGGAGCCTGCGATTCAGAAGAGTCTGTATCAGATGGATCGGTCTGCGAATTGTCCGGCACAGAAGGTTCTTGCGATTCCTCTGTATCCTGGCTGGATTCTTCCGGCTCTTCCGAAGAATCCACCGGTACGTCGGACGGATCCTCCGGTTCGGATGGATCCGGGCCAACGACGGGAATGGTCGGTTCTTCTACTGGACGCTGTACATTCACATAGTTATCATAATAGATCTGCGGCCAGAGAATTTCGGATGTTTCACGCACATATACCTGGCTGACATCGACCGTAGGATCTTCCCCTTCTCGAACCTGACGCGCTACAACGACAAAACGTCCATCGGTAAACAAAAGTTCATCACAGGTAGACAGAGTCAGCAGGCGATCGGTCGGCTGTACGTCGATCGGGATGTCATAATAGGAGCGCTTTTTAACTTCCCGGATAAACCAGTAAAAATCTTCATCACTTTCAGCATTGATAAAATTAAAGTAATAAAAATCGCTGCCGTCATCCGGTACCGCAGTGGTCAGAAAAACACCGATGATCTTCCACTGGGCTTTCTGATATGCGGTATCAAAGGTAAAAGTGGCATGGTCTTTATAAAAATCCCAGTCCTTATATTTCAGCAAATCGGCAAACTGGTCTCCGGTTTTCATATTATGGCCATAGATAATCGTATTGGTGGACAGAGGCTGGCCAGGCTCAACCGTACACCGGTAATCAATAAAAGGAACGCCGGAGGGAATGGATTTTTTATAGAAATCATGGGACAGATAATAGTCGTTGTTATCGGTTTGAACAACCGGCAGGTTCACTCTGGTCCCGTCTATCTGGATCCATCCCTTATAGTCTGAGTTGATTTCATAAAAAGCAGCTGATTCCGGCGTATAGCCTGTCGGCAGATTATCCAGCGCGCTTTGCGTTGGTTCCTGGCTTTGCAGATTCGCCAGTTCCTGATTGGTGCGCTGGGTGTGAATGGCATTTTTGGCATAATTCAGAATGTATGCAGCAGAGACTACGCAAACCACCGTCATAGCCAGACAAACCAGTTTCTGGACAATAACTCCTTTGCTGTCTCCCTGCACCGGGAAAAAGAATCTGAACAGCCGCTGATACCAGCGCTGCTTTTTCTGAGAGTTCTCTGTTTCGTTTTCAGGGTGGGAGCTGCTGTAGATATCTTCCGGTTCTTCTGCGAACAAGTCGGATCCGGAACTGAGGTCATGATCTTCTTCATCCGGGGTTTCTTCTGCAGAAAAAACAGGTGATTTATCAAATTTCATAATCTTTGTCGCTTCCTGCTGTTCACGCTGATACTGTTCCAGCAGTTCCTGATCTGTCAGCTGAAATTCCCGTTCAGAATTTTTTTGCGCCATCATGCTCTCGCTGAACAGATCACGGCTTTGTTCCGGTTTGGATAGCCGGCGCTTTTTATTTTCATTCTTGCGGTCGTTGTTCAAATTCGGTCCCCCTTTATGGATCAATCATGTTCAACATTTTATAGAGAAGAGTTGTTTTTTAAAATACGGCGTGCCATATCCAGCGCGTTTTTGGCCGCAACGTTTCGGATCATATCCCGTTCATTACCTTTGCCATGGCCCAGCGTCAGATGCCGAACCCAAGTATACTGCCGGGTGGCCGCAGCCAGGTATACTGTGCCGACAGGTTGCTCCGGCGTGCCGCCGCCAGGACCGGCCAGACCGGTCACAGCCAGTGCAATATCTGCTCCGGAATTTTTCAACGCGCCTTTTGCCATATAAAAAGCGGTTTGACGGCTGACAGCAGTATATTTTCTGAGAACCCATTCCGGAACGCCCAGCTGCGCATATTTGACCGTATTGGAATAGGACACAAGGCCATACTGGAAACAGTCCGACGCCCCCGGTACAGAAGTGATTTTCTGGGCCAGAAGGCCGCCGGTACAGCTTTCTGCTGTGGCAATTTGGCATTTACGGGACAAGAGTTCCCGGACAACTACCTGTTCCAGACTCTCTGCATCGATTCCGTAGATATCGTTTCCGAACATACTGCGGATGGTATCCATCATGGGAAGCATGGCAGCTTCCGCTTCCTCCCGTGTTGGACGGCAGGCGGTTATCCGCGCTGAAACCTCGCCTTCTTTCGCGTACAGGGCCAGAGTCGGATCGGAAGAATCCGTCAGACTGCCCAGCCGGTCCGCAATCGTTGATTCGCCCAGACCAAAAAAGCGGATATGATGCGAAACAATTTCACGGTCAGAAAATTGTTTCAGATAGGGGAATGCCTGTTCATCAAACATTGGCCGCAATTCCTTCGGAGGTCCCGGCAACATTATAACACAGGATGTACCCTTTTGTACAGCCATTCCGGGTGCAGTACCATACTTATTATAAAAAATTACACCGTTTTCCGGAACCATTGCCTGTTTCATGTTGTTTTCTGTACAGGAAATTCCACGCCGTCGAAAAAATTCAAGAATTTCTGTTTTGGCGCGAGGGTCCTCTACCAGTGGAATTTCCAACATTTCACAAATGGTTTCTTTGGTCAGGTCATCTGTTGTAGGCCCTAATCCTCCGGTAACAATTACCAGATCGCAACGGGTCAGCGCATGGCGTAAAACTTCCTGCATCCGGGCGGGATTATCTCCGACCGAACTGTGGTAGAGCACGCTGATCCCGATAGACGCCAGTTTCTGCGAAAGATACTGGGCATGGGTATTGACAATGTCTCCAATGATAATTTCTGTACCAATCGTAACGATTTCAGCGGTCATGCCGTTCATTCCTCCGCCTCCTTGATCAGCCGTTCAGTGTTGCGGATCGCTTCTTCCAACATGGGCGCAAAATCAAACTGGGCTTCTGCTGCCCGGACGGCCTCCAGTTTGGGGCGTGTGCGGGGATGCTTGGGCGTAAACACGGTACAGCAGTCCTCATACGGCAGAATGGAAGTTTCAAATGTATCGATTTTACGGGCAATTGCAACAATTTCCCCTTTGTCCATGCCAATCACCGGACGCAGAACCGGCATCTCACAGACATCGTCTGTACAGACAATGGCAGACAGCGTCTGGCTGGCTACCTGGCCCATACTTTCTCCTGTCACCAGCGCCAGCGCGCCCTCTTCAGCCGCAATACGCTGCGCGATCTTCATCATCAGGCGGCGCATAATAATAGTAAACAGTTCTTCCGGGCAATGATCCCGGATCGCTTCCTGAATTTCTGTAAAAGGTACGCAATGAAAAGTGATGGTGCCGCAGTAAGCCGCCATTTTTTCGCATAAGGTTTCCACTTTTTCCCGTGCCCGTCCACTGGTATAAGGGGGACTGACAAAATGGACCGCATGCAGAGACAACCCTCGTTTGCTCATCATATAGCCAGCCACCGGGCTGTCAATGCCCCCGGAAATTAGCAGCAGCGCTTTTCCGCCCGTACCCACTGGGATACCCCCGGCTCCCGGTAGGCTGCCCGCGTGAATATAGGCGTTGAAATCCCGGATTTCCACCATAACGGTCACATCCGGATGACGCACATCAACCCGCAGATGTGGAAAAGCCTCCAGCAGTACACCACCGAATTCCCGGCAGATTTCCGGGGATTTCATGGGGAAGCTTTTGTCTGAGCGCTTTGCTTCCACTTTAAAAGTCCGAACATTGTTCAGGATACCGGCAAGATAACGCGGCCCTTCCTGTTTAATGACTGCAAAATCTTTAGGAACAGAAAGCGCACGGCACAGCGCCGCAATGCCAAACACCTTTTGCAGCCGGCAGACCGCTTCGTCCAGATCGATCCCTTCTTCTAACGGCTCCACACAGAGGGTTGACTGCGCATTGTGAATTTTAAAGTGCCCCAGCGGCTGTAGCCGCCGTTTCATATTCCGGATCAGCTGATCCTCAAAACTGCGGCGATTTAAGCCCTTTAAAGCAATTTCACCATTTTTTATTAAAACAATTTCTTTCATATTTTCTCCCTGTCTTTCCCTTATCTACGCTTTGCCAACCGGGTAATCCCTTCCTCCAGCCGTTCGGTCAGCCGGCATATGTCAGCCGGGATATTATAGCGGCCAAAGCTGATCCGGAGCGCGCTGTCGGCCCGGTCCCGCGGTAAATTCATAGCCGTGAGCACCGGACTGGCGGCGCCTTTGGAACAGGCGGATCCACTCGATACATAGATTCCTGCCTGCTCCAGATAATGCAGCATAATTTCAGAACGAATTCCGCTGACCGATAGGTTGAGAATGTAAGGAACCGCTCCTTCCGGGGAATTGATACAGATCGCGGGCATGTCTTTGAGTCGTTCCCGCAACATCCGGTTAAGCATTTCGTATTCAGCATTTTTTTTCTGCATTTCCGAATGACAGCATTCGGCCGCCGCTGCAAACGCAGCGATCAGGGGAACACTTTCTGTTCCCGGCCGAAGCCCCCGTTCCTGACCTCCGCCATAAGTACGGGGCAGGATGCGGATGCCTTTTCGGATATACAATCCGCCGACGCCTTTGGGAGCATAAATTTTATGTCCGCTGATACTCACCAGGTCAAATCCGGCTTTATCCGCAGAAAACGGAATTTTGCCGAACGCTTGTACAGCATCTATATGTATTATTGTGTCTGGGTTGATGCGTTTTGTTGCATCGGCGATTTTCTCGACCGGCAACCGGGCGCCGGTCTCATTATTGACCATCATACAGGACAGCAGGATAGTCTGATCATCCACAGCAGCTGTAAAGTCTTCCGCACAGAAGTTTCCGTCCGGCCGAGGCGGAATACGGATGACGGAAAATCCCTGTTTTTCCAGTGCCAGCGCTGTTTCTGCAACAGACGGATGTTCCACCGCACTGATGACAATCCGATTTCCACGCCGTTTTCCCGCCTCTGCTGCACCAAACAGTGCAAGATTATTGCTTTCCGTGGCGCCGGAGGTAAAAACCAGCTCTCCGTTTCCCCCCAGAAGCTTGACCAGGGACTTGCGGGCTTGTGTCACCAGTTTTTCCGCTTCCATACCCATACTGTGCAGGGAGGAGGGATTCCCATACTCTTCTGTCATAGCCCGAAGAGCCGCCTGCGCTGCTTCTGTACAGACACGGGTGGTCGCACTGTTATCCAAATATGTCTGTGTGGTTTCCCTGGTTTGTGTTTGTTCCATTGTTTGCTGCATTTGTATCAATCATGCCTTTCCTGGCTGAATTTCTGCTTTTCATATCTATATGCGGAATTCCGGTATATAATAGATATATTTTTTATTATACAACATTTATATGGATTTTTCTATAGTTTTCCGCAGGAAAGCCATATTTTTGCAAAAATAACCCCCGAATCTCTTTTATATTCCTGAAGGCCGTCATCCAAACCGGAAGGTAAAATAATCCGCCGGGGACATAAAAAGCTACCCAAATGGGATCGCATTTTTCCTGTTGCTATGGCAGTGATTCGCTGAGGGGCAAAAATCTGCCTCCATCATTTCTATTTTTAGCAGCCGTTTACAAGGTGAAATATTTCCGTATTATCTGCTTCAAGTTTTGATCGGGGAGCCGGATCGTTTCCGGCATCTTTACTACATAGATACGCAAAAATGAGTATCTGTAAATATGATTCCGTTCATTGGATTGGAATCGTAAAGCGGAATGAGACAAAAGAAAACACGGGACGCGGCCAGACGTTAGAAAAAATCCCAATGCTTTGCCCAAAAAGATTGGCAGAAGCAATAAAAAACTCTCTTTGCCTGTTAAAAGCAAAAAGAGTTTTTGCATCAGAAGAGGATCGTTGGCGCCAACCTGCTGAATAAACCGGTTTCTCCAAAGTTCCTGATCCGTGTATGGGTTGTCCCGAAGGAGCGGGGAATGTGCCATCCAAAAGTCCGCGCTGGGTTTTTACTGAATTCCATAGGTCTTGCGATATTCGAGCATTTTTTCCAAATATTCTTTGCCCGGAATGCTTCCGTCCCGCAGGCAATCGATAATATCTGCAATCGTAACGATGGGATATACTTTCAGGCCAAACTCTTCATATACTTCCTGTACAGCCGACTTGTCTCCTGTGCCTTTTTCCATCCGGTCCACCGAAATAATCATGCCAAGCAGCTGAATATCCGCCGCATTTTTTAAGATCGGCAGGGTTTCCCGGACAGCGGTTCCTGCCGTAATCACATCTTCAATGATCACAACTTTATCCCCGTCTTTCAACTTATGGCCGACCAGCACGCCGCCCTCCCCATGATCTTTTGCTTCCTTGCGGTTAAAGCAGTAATCCAGGTTGATCTGATGCTGGTTCCAGAGCGCTGCCGCCGCTGCAACACAGAGAGGAATTCCTTTATAAGCCGGCCCGAAGAGCACTTCCGGCACAATGCCATTTTCCATCATGCAGGCGGCATAAAATTCGCCGAGTTTTGCAATTTGCGCGCCGGTTTTATAGTTTCCGGTGTTGACAAAATACGGGGTGTTGCGTCCGCTTTTAGTAACGAAATCCCCAAAAGTCAGTACGCCCGCTTCACACATAAACTGGATAAATTCCCTTTTATAACTCATGTAAACGCCTCCAGGTTCGTAATCGTTATGTGTTATTATAGGATAGTTTCTGCTGGATTGCAAGGGGATGCGGAATTTTTATTGGAAATCTTTTTGAATTGTGACAAGATGTATTTACTTTACTGAAATAGCGTGCTATAATTATGAAACAATAATTTGATGCAGGAGTTGAATTGTATTATGATGAGAACAAACAAAAGGCGGATCGCTCTTTTACTGGGCATGATGCTGCTGGGATTGACACTGGCCGGATGTGCCAGCACCGGTGAAGACGTCGGCCTGAGCAAGGTGATGGATAAAGGCGTTCTGGTGATGGGGCTTGACGATGCGTTCCCGCCGATGGGATTTCGGGATGAGGATCAGAATATTGTTGGATTTGATGTAGACGTTGCAACCGAAGTTGCTTCCCGCATGGGAGTGGAACTGCAGTTGCAGCCGATTGACTGGAGTTCTAAGGAACAGGAACTCAGCGCAGGCAATGTAGACTGCTTATGGAATGGATTTACCAAGACCCCGCAACGGGAAGAGCAGATGTGCCTGTCCACTGCTTATATGAAAAATACGCAGGTCGTTGTCCTGCCGGCAGACAGCACGGTACAGTCCATTGACGATCTTGCAGGGAAAACCGTTGTTGTGCAGAGTGGATCCAGCGCAGAGTTGGCGATTGATGAGCTGGAAGGCTTTGAAGAGTCTTTGAAGGAACTGGTCGCTGTCAGCGATAACGTCACTGCCATGATGGATCTTGGCACCGGCAGCTCGGATGCTGTCGTCATGGACGAGGTCGTTGCGCGGTACTATATGTCCAAAAACGAAGGCCAGTACCGTCTGCTGGAAGAATCCCTGGCAGATGAGGAATATGTAATAGGTTTTGCAAAACAGAACCAGAGCTTGAAGGATGCGGTTGAAGAACAGCTGTATGCCATGGCAGAAGACGGAACACTGGCAGAAATTTCTGAGAAATGGTTCGGAGAGGATCTGACGACCCTGGGCAAATAATCGGAGTTTTGCCGGTACGGTCCGTACCATCAGATATCAAAGTGGATGACAGAGGGGATTTGGGGATTGAACATTAATTCATTACTGAAACTGGTTCCGCATATGGTGGATGCATCGCTCACGACACTGAATATCTTTTTCCTGACATTGATTTTTGCAGTGCCGCTTGGCTTTGTTATTTGTTTTGGGCGTATGTCGAAATATAAACCGGTACGGAAAATCGTTGAATTTTATCTGCTGATTATGCGTGGAACGCCTTTGATCCTACAGCTGATCTTCTTTTTCTACGGAGTTTTCCCGTTTTTTGGTCTTAGCCTTCCACGTTTTTGGGCAGCAATTTTTGCGTTTGTATTAAACTATGCCGCCTATTTCTGTGAAATTTTCCGGAGCGGGTTGGAGTCCATGCCCAGGGGACAGCGGGAAGCGGCGGCCGTATTGGGCTTTACCAAAACGCAGACCTTTTTCCGCATCCTGCTTCCGCAGGTGATCAAACGAATCCTGCCGCCGATGGGCAGCGAGTGTATGACCCTGGTCAAGGATACAGCTCTTGCACAGGTCATCGGGGTAGCGGAATTGTTTCAATTGGCCAATTCGTCTGTTTCCAGAGAAGCTTCGATTATTCCAATTTTTGTAGCCGGGGTTTTTTACCTGCTGATGAATGGCATTGTCTCCAGATGCTTTAGCGCGTTGGAAAAACGGCTGAACTATTATCAATAGGGGGATCGGCAATGAATGTTTTAAGCGTGGAAAATCTGCGGAAAAGCTTTGGGGATTTAGAAGTTATCCAAGATATATCTTTTTCTCTGGAACACGGAGAAGTGCTGGCCATTATCGGCCCCTCCGGATCTGGAAAATCAACGCTTCTTCGCTGTATTAATTTACTCGAAGAGGTGGACGGCGGAAAAATTTCGATCTGCGGTGAAGAGATGGTTTCCGAGGTTGACGGAAAGGTGCAATATGCGCCCAAAGAGCAATTGCGTGCTATCCGTTTAAAAACAGGACTGGTATTCCAGAACTACCACCTCTTTCCCCATTTTTCCGTATTGCGTAATATTACAGAAGCACCGGTGCATGTATCAAACGTCCCGCCTGCGCAAGCGGAGAAAACCGCCCACGAACTGCTGGATAAGATGGGCTTGGCCGAAAAGGCGGACGCTTATCCCTGCCAGCTTTCCGGCGGACAGGCACAACGGGTTTCCATTGCGCGCGCGATGGCCATGCATCCGGAAATCCTGTTTTTTGATGAGCCGACCTCTGCTTTGGACCCGGAGCTGACCGGGGAAATTCTGAAGGTTATCAAGGAATTGGCGGCGGAAAAAATGACGATGGTCATTGTGACGCATGAAATGGCTTTTGCGCGGGAAGTGGCAGATCGTGTTATTTTTATGGAGCATGGGGTTATTGTGGATCAGGGCCCTCCGGAGGCGCTGTTCCATTCTGAAAATCCCCGGACCCGTGCGTTTTTGGGAAACTACTACCGTATATAATACCGTTTGTACAAAAAGGAGCGAAGACCTTGCAGTCTTCGCTCCTTTTTGTATGACTGGAAAGAATTGGCATTTAACGGCGCTCATAGATTAAATCCGTAATCCCGTTATAGGATTGTGTTTTCAAAAGTTTCAGTTTGATTTCTTGATCTGTTCTGCCAAACAGGCGGATACCCCTGCCTAACAGCGTGGGAATCACAGAAATATGATACCGGTCGATGAGGTTTTCCTGAATCAGCTGCCCTGCAATATCGGCGCCTCCGCAGATCCAGATGTCTTTTCCGGCCTGCTGTTTCAATTTCCGGATCAAACTGCCCGGCGCCTGCTGGGTAAATTGAACAATGTTGGAAGAAGGGGATTCATGATGGGTAATGACATAGCTGGTCAAATTCGGATATACCCATTGGGACGGGGATAATTCCGAGATGATCTGGTGGTAAGTCTTCCATCCCATCACGACGGTATCGACGGTTTGTATAAACTGGTTATACGTCTCCATATCGTCTTTGCCGGCATTCTGCCCGGTCAGCCAGTCAACTTTTCCAGACTGGTCCGCAATATAACCGTCCAGGCTCATTGCAATAAACAAAACAGTGTTTCTCATAAACATCCTTTTTATATTGATTTTCCGGCCTGTTGATCAGGCCGTATGCGAAGATTGACTCTGCCGGGACAGACTTTCGCCGGTACCGGCATTCTATACCTCTTTTTCTGCTGCCGGTTTTCGAGAAGAACGTCATAGAGAAACATGTAACCGGCAGCTGTTATTGCTTTTTCTGCATTTCCTTGTTGGCGGTCAGAATCTGATCGGACAAAATCTCCAACTGCTCATGTCCTTCCAAACGGTCCGTCAGCGCGCTTTCTTCCAGGGAGGAATAGACGTCTTCTCCATGTGCCGGTTTAAATACCAGCTTTAGCAGAACAGGAGTAAAGACAGCACAGCAGACCACCATAATGATCACCGGCCCAAAAAGGGCATTCGGCAAAAGCCCCATAGCCATCCCCTTATTGGCGACAATGAGCGCGACTTCTCCACGGCAGGCCATGCCAAATCCGGTTTGCAGCGCTTCCCGATTGGTAAACCCGCAGCATTTCGCACCAAATCCGCAGCCGATAAGCTTGGACAGTACGGCGATGAGCACCAACAGCACAGCAAAAAGGATAATCTGCCAGGTCATTTCCGGGATTTCAACCTGCAGGCCAATGTTGGCAAAAAAGATAGGAGTTAAAAACAAATATTGCATAGGCTGAAATTTATTTGCGATATATTCGCCTTTGCTGGTGCTGGCGATAATCAAGCCTGCTGCAAATGCACCGATAATATCGGCTACCCCGAAGATTTCCTCGGCCAGATAGGCCATGAGTAAACAGAGCACAAAGGCAATAATGGGGTACCGGTGCAGGTTTTTGCTTTGCCGGCGTGCGGCATACCAGTTAAACGCCGGCTTGAAAAGTATCCACACTACGGCAATGAACACAAAGAACAGGAGAATTTTCAGCAACACGATCCATACGTTGACATCAGCGCCTGCAAGGCTTGTGATGATCGTCAGGGCGATTAACCCAAGGACATCATCGATAATGGCAGCAGCCAGGATAGCATTTCCCACTTTTGTCTGCAGCTTCCCAATTTCGCGAAGTGTTTCTACCGTGATGCTGACCGAAGTTGCCGTTAAAATCACGCCGATAAAAAAGTTTTGCAAAATCGGACTGCCCGGGTGCGCCAGATCGCCGCGGTTAAAGAAGAACGCAAGAAGGGCGCCCATGAAAAGGGGTACCAGCACCCCGCATAATGCAATGAAAAATCCGGGTTTTCCGGATTTACGCAAATCCTGTACGCTGGTTCCCATCCCGGCAGAAAACATAATGATAATCACGCCCAATTCAGCCAGTTTGGTCAGCATATCGCTCGGAGCCAACCAGTTGATACCAAAGGCGGGGCCTAAAACCAGCCCGGCCAACAGGGCGCCTACCACCTGGGGCATCTGAAATTTTTGCGTAATCAAGCCAAAGATTTTTGTGCTGATCAAAATCAGCGCAATGTGCAAAAGATAGTCGTATGACATAGCATCCACTCTTTCTTCCCGATTTTATGTTTTTCGCTCATTTATTATACGAGGATGCAAAGGGTTTTTCAAGCCAAAAAGTAAACAAAAATATGGAAATCAATCTGATAGATCAATCATGTTTAGACAATCGGTTCAACCGGCTGGTTTCCAAATGGTTCTACATACGGGACTGTATTGATCTATGCAATTTGTCCAATAGATTCACGGAAAGATTTGGACGTTTACCTTGCACTTTTCCATTTTATATGCTATAATTCAAAAAAGTGGACAATTGCCTGCAACTGTCCCTGGAAATCATTTGCAGGCACAGGAAGGGAACGCGGTTTTAACAGGTCAAACAGGAAATACATCAATTAAATCCGCCATTTTCCTTGCTCTTTTTATGGAACATCTGGGCGTTTGCCAAAATCATCGGTGCATTTCTTTGCTGAAAAAGAACTGGTCGGTTAGAGAACCCTACATTGGACACCAATTTTAGATTGTACAGAAAAGAGGCATGGATTGTGGATATGGAATACTATGGAAAAATAAGCGGGGATGCCGGTACCATCCTGATTGTAGATGATAGTGAAATCAACCGGGCGGTGCTGCAAAATATTTTTGTATCCTTATATCAGATCGAAGAAGCTGCTGACGGGAAAGAAGCTTTGGATAAATTATTGCAGCAACGGGAGAAAATCTGTGCGGTTCTTTTGGATATTATCATGCCGGTCATGGGCGGTATGGAATTGCTTCGGAAAATGCATGCGTGGGGCTGGACAGAGCAGATTCCGTTTTTTCTGATCACATCTGAATCAACCGACAGCACTTTGCGGGAAGCATACGCGCTGGGTGCGATGGATGTCATTACAAAGCCGGTCGTTCCTTATATTGTCGAACGGCGGATCCGTTCGGTCATTGAACTCTTCCAGGCGAGGAAGTGCCTCGGCAATCAGGTCCAGGCACAGCAGACGGAAATTTTTCAGCAGGCACAGCAGATTATGCAACTGAATTTGGGCATGGTGGAAACGCTGTCTACGGCGATTGAGTTCAGAAACGGTGAATCGGGAGACCATGTCCGGAGGATTCATGATATTACCAAACAGATGCTTACCCATACGAATTTGGGCGCAGGGCTTTCCGCAGAAACCATTGAACATATTTCCCTGGCGGCTATTATGCATGATGTAGGAAAAATTGCGATCCCTGATGCTATTTTAAATAAGCCGGGAAAGCTTACGCCGGAAGAATATGAAGTGATGAAAACCCATACCGTGCAGGGAGGGATTCTGCTGGAAAGAATCCCGCAGATGAAAGAACATATTGCCTTTCAGTACGCATATGATATTGCGAGACATCATCATGAGAGATGGGACGGGAGAGGATATCCGGACGGTCTAAAAGGAGACGAAATCTCTATTTGGGCGCAGGTTGTTTCTATTGCAGACGTATACGACGCACTGGTCAGCGAAAGAGTGTATAAAAAGGCTTTTTCCAGTCAGGAAGCTTTGCGGATGATACAAAACGGAGAGTGCGGTGCGTTTAATCCTGATCTGTTACGGAGTTTCCTCCTGGTGGAGCCTCAAATCCGGAAAATATACAAAAAGGAGTGACGATATGGCAAATGAAACCATGCAGGAACTGATATATGCTGGCATTCAGACAGAAGAAGTGCTGGAACGGTTTGCGGGTAATGAAGCCTTGATGCTCCGAATTTTAAAAAAATTTCCGGATGATCCTAATTATCAAAGGTTGGTACAGGCTATGGAATCCGGCAATCACGAGCAGGCTTTGGAAGCAGCGCATACGCTCAAAGGTGTTTCCGGCAATTTGGCCATGACTCGGCTGCATCAGCTGGCCGGCGAGCAGGTAAAGATGATGCGGGCAGGAGACTGGGAAGCAGCAAAGATGCTGATGGCCGATCTTTCAGAAGAATATGAAAAGATTAAGGAGACAATACAAAGATGCCTGTAAACCCAGAGTGCCAAGATCATGAAATATGCTCGCAGAAAATTTTGTATTCAGCAGTTGAACGACAGCGGGAAAGTTTTTCTTTAACTGATGAACAATATGACCTCATTCGGCGAGGCGGCCGTTTGATCGCATTTCAGTGGGATGTGAAGGATGATCAGATCCGTTTTTCCAGGGAATGGGAAGAATGGTTTGAAGAGCCGGTTTTTATTCCGAATTTTGAAGACTATATCCAACAGGCAATGGCTGTACATCCTGGATCAAGGGCAGAGATTCTGCGTTGTATGGAAAATATCCGCAAGGGGATGCCGTATCAGAAATGTGAGCTGCAGCTTCCTTTAAAAAACGGAGAGAAACAATGGGTAGGAGTCTATGTGGCAACCCAGATGGATGCGGATGGAAACCCTGCCTGCGGCGTTGGCCTTTTAGAGGATATCATGGATCAGAAAGAAATCGTTTTTCACCTGGAGCGGGAAATACAGATGGATACTTTTACTGGCCTGCTGAATAAGAATGCTATTGAAATCTATGGAAAACGAAAGCTGCGGGAACTGAAACATGGGGAGACGCTCACCATGCTGATTCTAGATATGGATAATTTCAAAAACATCAATGACAGCTACGGGCATCCCTGCGGTGACCATGTTCTCAAAGAGGTGGCCAATCTGATCTGTCAAGCAGCGCCCAAAGGCTCCAGGGCGGGCAGAATCGGCGGCGATGAATTTATGGTTTTATTGACAGGGCCTGAAAGCGTGCAGGGCGCCGAACAGTTGGCGGAAAATCTGGTGCGTCAGATACGGTATATTCAATGTAAGGAAATCGGCATGGATATTAGCTGTAGTATTGGCATTGCCTCTGCACAGGCAGGAGAGGCCTATTCCACATTGTACGACGCAGCGGATCAGGCACTGTATCAGGCAAAAGAACAGGGCAAAAACCGGGTCTGTGAATATATACAGGATCAAAGGGATCCGAAACTTTTATAAAACACATATAAAATAAGATTTAGGGCAAAGTCATTGAAAAATGACGACGCAAAGCTATGAGTCTAAGGCAGGAAACTGCTATGACTGTCAGGCTGCAAAGAATCTTGGCGGTGATCCGCCAGGAATCCTTGCAGCTTTTTTTGCATTTTTTAAGGAAGATTTCATTGCTTGGAGGGGAGGAGAAGCATGAATGAGGTTTTTCGGCAGGAAAAGAAATATCTGATGACACTTCCGGATTTGTATAAAATCTCCGCACAGCTTGACAGGGTGATGCTGCAGGACAGTCATAACGGCGCGCAGGGATACCGTATCCGATCTTTATATTTCGATACGCTGGACGAAAGGGATTTTACAGAGAAGATAGACGGGATCGAGGTTCGGAAAAAGATCCGGTTGCGGAATTACGGTGCGGATACGGATTTTGCCATGTTAGAGATGAAACAAAAACAGGGGATATATCAGAAAAAACGCTCTCTGCGTCTGGAGAGAGAAGATGCCCGCCAATTGATCCAATGCAATTATACGGTGCTGCAAAAGTATGACGAACCTTTTGCTGCGGAGTGCTACGGGGTGCTGCACTGCCAGTGCTACCGGCCTAAGGCTGTGGTAGAGTACCAGCGAAAAGCTTATATTGCCAGGGAAAACCAGATCAGGGTCACATTTGACCACCATATTATTGCCACGGAGACCAGTTTTGACATTTTTTCACCCAGCCTGAATCTGTACCCGGTGTTGGATCCTTTTCAGGCGGTCCTGGAGGTGAAATATAATGGCTTTTTGCTCAGCTATCTTAAAAATCTGATCAATATGGCCGACCGTTCGGAGTTATCCGTCAGCAAATATTGCCTGGCCAGAAGTGCGGGAATGCAGTTTGGCTTTTAAAAAGGGAAACAGGGATGGAAGAGTCGCCTTTTGACCTGAGTTTTCTGTCAGAAAGGAATTATGATTAAAATGAGAGAGTTTTTATTAAATGTGTTGGAGTCAACTGGGGAATTATCTGCCGAGAGTATTCTGATCCGTCTGCTGGTGGCAACAGTCATTGCCGGTTTTATTTTTCTGTCCTACAGAATTTCCCATGACGGGAGTATTTACAGCAAAAAATTTAACGTCTCGCTGATGGTGCTGACCGTGGTAACAACGACGGTGATGATCGTCATTGGGAACAATATTGCGCTGTCCCTCGGTATGGTCGGCGCGCTTTCGATTGTGCGGTTCCGCACGGCGATTAAAGATTCAAGGGATACCGTATATATTTTCTGGACCATTGTGGCGGGGATATGCTGCGGGGCTGGCGACTATCTTGTGGCTGCGGTCGGAAGCGCTTTTGTTTTTCTGATCCTTCTCTTATTCGGCAGAATCAAAAACGATAACCGGATGCTTCTGATTATCCGGGCCGCGCGGCTTAATGAAATAAGAATAGAAGCTTTGATCTTTCAGTATTATTCCAGAAAAGCCATGCTTCGGGTCAAAAACACGACAGAAACCCATGTGGAATGGATCTATGAAATCAGTAAGCGGAATTTGGAACGGGCAGACAGCAAGGACAGCAAAAGGAAGAAGATTACCGATGCAATTTATGAGATCGGAAATATAGAGTACTTTAATCTGGTCACGCAAAATGATGAAATCAGCAGTTAAACAGAGGTTTGAAGGGAAGGGGGCCTGGCATGCAATATAAAGTCATTGGAATTCTGGCAGTTATTCTCATGATTGCGATGACAGTAACCGCCGCTGCTGCGGACAGCGGAAACCCGGAAAACCGGGTGCATCAGCATCTGACCGGCCGTGCGCCGGACGCTGGATGTAACTGCGACCGGACAGAATTATGCACCCATCTGCCCCTGGTGCTGATTGAAACCGGCGGACAGGAAATACCCGGTGTACCGATCGTTGACGCCAATGGACAGGAAATAGGGGTGACAACGACAGAGGACGGGGAAGAGATGCTTTTGGCCAAAATTTCCATTCTGGATAACCCCGACCACAACCATCATCCCTCTGATTCGCCGGATCTTGAAGCATCCGTGCTGATCCGGATCCGCGGCAATTCCTCCCGTTACTTTGATAAAAAGAATTATCTGATTCGTTTTGTTGGTCCGGACGGGGACTATCAGAACCATACGGTGATGGGAATGGACGCGCATTATGAGTGGGCTCTGCATGGGCCATATCTGGATCAATCTCTCATCCGCAATTATATGTGGTATAATATCGCCGGAGAGATCATGGATTATGCGCCGAACGTCCGTTTCTGCGAAGTGATTCTGAATGGGGAATATAAAGGCCTTTATTTAATGACCGAAACACTGACGAACGGGGAAAACTGCCGTCTGGACATATCCGAGCCGATAGAAGGGACAGGAAAAACCGGTTATCTGCTGCGGCTCGACCGCGGGAGCACAGAGCCGATTAAAAATATTGAAACCTTTACCAATTATGCGTATCGGAACCTGCAGGTTGTCGATATCAAATATCCGAGATCCCAGTCCCTGACCCAGGAGATGGTCGATGAGATTGTGCGGGAGTTTTCTGCTTTTGAAAAGGCTTTATACTCATATGATTACGATACGCTGGACTATGGGTATTCTCATAATATCGATGTCGAATCCTTTGTAGACTATTACATCATCAACGAATTTACCACCAATTATGACGCAGGTTGGCTTTCCACCTATATCTATAAAGATATTGGGGGGAAATACCGGATGGTAATCTGGGACTTCAATTCCGCCTGTGATAATTACAGGGATCCTGTGACCAGTCCGCAGCATATTGAACTGCAGCACAACGTATGGTATTTTATGCTGACAAAGGATGAATATTTTACAGACAGAATCATACGAAGATACAGGGCGCTGCGCCAAACCTTTCTGAGCGAAGAGTATCTGTATCGTTACATTGACGATACGGTTGCCTATTTGGGGGATGCTGTAGAGCGGAATTTTGCAGTTTGGGGCTATACCTTTGATCTGGATCTGCGCCAACCGGAAGAAAGAAATCCGCGCAGCTTTGCAGAGGCGATTGCACAGCTCAAAACATTTATACAGGAACGGGGACAATGGCTGGATGACCATATAGAAATCATCCGTCAGTACAGCCATGCGTCCAAAAATAAAAAGTTTAACCACTGAGCAACAAAGAGAGATTTATTTTTATGAAGAAATTTATTATTGCGGCGTCTATTACGATTTTGCTCCTGTTTTTAGGCAATATGGCATATTACCGGCTGGGGATCTATATTGATCTGCATCCCGATGCACCTGTCACGACCTTCATGACAACGGATGAGGATACGATTTATATGAAACAGGACGGAGTATGGCAGCCCTTTGAAATTCGAGGCGTCAACATGGGCGTCGGCATTCCGGGAGAATGGGCAACAGACTATGCCATTGACAAAGAGACCTATCTGCGGTGGTTTGCCTGGATCCAGGAGATGGGCGCCAACACCATCCGGGTTTACACAATTCTGCATGATGACTTCTATAATGCGTTTTATGAATACAATCTGGGCAGGGAGGAACCATTGTATTTAATTCATGGCGTCTGGGTCAATGATTATATTCAGAATTCCCACCGGGACGCTTATGACGATGAGTTTCGGGAGAAACTGCTGGAGGACTGCCGGACGGTTGTTGACCTGCTTCATGGGCAGAAAAATCTATCCTTGGGGTATGGGCTGGGATCGGGCCGCTACAGAAAAGATGTTTCACAATGGGTGATCGGCTATATTCTGGGAGTCGAGTGGGAAGATGTGACGGTCACATATACCAATCACCAGCATCCGGATCGGAATCATTACGCGGGCACCTATTTATATACCACGGAGGATGCATCTCCCTTTGAGGCTATGCTCTGTGAGGTAGGGGACAAAATCATTGCCTACGAGACTAACCGCTATAAGCAGCAGCGCCTGGTTGCCTTTTCCAACTGGCCGACCACGGATCCATTTACCTATCCGGAAGATATTACCCGCTTTTTTATGAAATGTGCGGAAGTGGATGTGGAGCATATCCGTTCGACAGATGCACTGCTGTCGGGCTGTTTTGCCTCCTATCATGTATATCCGTATTATCCGGATTATCTATCCTATATGAAGGATCAGACAGGTTTTTCCTATACAGACGGAACGCTGAATACATATCTGACTTATCTGAAACGGCTGACAGAACATCACAGCATTCCGGTAGTTATCTCGGAATACGGTGTTTCCACAGGAAGGGGCATGGCGCAGCGGGATATGCATACCGGAAGAAATCAGGGCAATATGTCCGAACAGGCGCAGGGGCAGGCGATCATAGACTGCTATGAGGATATTATGGCGGCAGGCTGTGCGGGAAGCTGTGTTTTTACCTGGCAGGATGAATGGTTTAAACGAACCTGGAATACCATGCATGCGGTCGATCTTGACAATACCCCGTACTGGAGCGATTATCAAACCAACGAGCAGTATTTTGGGCTTCTTTCCTTTGACCCTGGAACAGAGAAAAGCGTCAGTTATGTGGATGGGGATCTTTCGGAATGGAATGAGGAGGACCGGGTTCTGTCAACCGGGGATATGCAGATTTCTATGAAATATGATGAGAAATTTCTTTATTTCCTGATCTATAAAAAAGATTTTGATCCGGAGAACGATACGCTGTATATTCCCATTGATACCACGCCCAAAACCGGCAGTACATATTGCGAAAATTTTGACGTCTCTTTTGAGCGAAGCTGCGATTTTTTAATGGTGATTCATGGTATGGAGGACAGCCGGGTATTGGTACAGGAACGGTATGAGGTACTGCGGGCCATGTTTTTTCACGAAACGCATGATCAGGACGCTTACGTGACGCCGGTAGATCCCAACACCCCGGTCTTTAAAAACATTGATCTGATGCTCCAAACGGCTACCCCGTTGCTGTCTGGGAACTGGCAGGCGACATCCGAGGTGTATGAGACCGGAAAACTGACCTATGGAAATGCCAACCCGGATGCGGAGGAATTTAACTCCCTTGCCGATTTTATCTTTGCCGGGGATTATATCGAGGTCAAGCTGCCGTGGCAGTTGCTCAATTTCGCCAATCCTTCAGAAATGAAAATCCATGACGACTATTACCTGCATTATGGTGTGGAGTATATCACGATTGACGAGATGTATGTCGGGATAGGATCCAACGAAAACAAAGAATACAGGATTCGAATGAACGCTTTTCCGCTGGAGGGCTGGGGGAAAACCGTTACCTACCATGAACGGCTGAAAGAATCCTATTATATTCTGAAGGAGTACTGGACTTCTCTGGAATGATGTAGGGATAGATACAGGAGTGGGAAGATGGGGATTGAAGTAATTATCTACTGTTACGGGGCAGTATGCGTGGGCATGCTGGTATTCAACAGTATTTATAATTTTTATTTAAAAAGAAGTTCGTCCAAGCTGGAGGCAAAGAGCCGGAAAATAGGCAGGAAAATGGAAGAACAAATCAACAGAGTCAGAAAAGGCGATCCGGTGGAAGAAAAACACCTGGAATACCTGGAACGAAAACTCTGTCAGGTGAATAATCTGATCGCATTTGACCGGGCTCTTGCGCAATTCCTGCAGAGAGAAATGGATACGGCCGAAACAGCTTATCTGGATCAGATTCAGGTGGTGATCCTGCATTTGTCGGTGGTGTATCTGAAAAAAGAGAATATGCAGGCTGCTTATTTTGCGTTCTTTATTGCAAAGTACAGACAAAAGAGACAAATGCAGATGGACAGTCTGCAACGCGTTCTCCTGGACTATATGAAAAAGGACAGCCTTTATTGCCGCGTCAACGCCTTACAGGCACTCTATGCATTTGGAAGCGTGGAAAATATTGTAGAGGCTATCCGCTTACAGGATGAACAGGATGTATTCTTTCACGAAAAGATATTAACCGAAGGACTGCTCAGCTTTCAAGGCAGCCATCGGCAGCTCATCGAGCTGCTGTGGGCGCAATTTGATACATTTTCTGAAAAAACACAGCTGCCGATCCTGAATTATATTCGGTTTCGAACAGGGGACTACTGCCAGCAGATGTATGAGATCATGCAGGATGAGGCCAGAGACAAGGAACTCCGGTTTGCGGCGATCCGGTATTTTGGCAAGTATCCATATTTGCCGGCACAAGCGCCGTTGCTTGCCTTTACGGCAGATAAGGATCCGCTGCACTGGGAATATGCAGCGATCAGTGCCGCTTCGCTGGCACACTATCCGGGAACCGAAGTCATCGAGACGCTCAAGGAAGCGCTGCATAGTGCCAACTGGTATGTGCGGTATAATGCAGCCGTCAGCCTGGACGCGCACCATCTGGATTACAGCAGTTTGATGGACATTGTCAACGAAAACGATCGGTATGCCAGAGAAATGATGATGTACCGTCTGGATTCCAGGCGTCTTCAGGAAGCAGAAAGGGGATAAGACCGTGCGAGATCTATGGCAGATATTTTTTAATCTCATAGGGATCTTTTTTGTCCTGTATATGATCGGGTATGCCAGCTTTTTATTTCTCTCCGTGACTGTGGGCTCCTCAGTTCTTTATCAGTCCAAACGGCGCAATACCCTGAAAAATGAACTTTTGGATGACTATTATATTCCGGTTTCAATCATTGTTCCTGCCCATAACGAGGGCGTCACCATTGAATCAACCATCCGCTCCCTTCTGGCGCTCGACTATAAGCTGTATGAGATTATCATTGTGGACGATGGCTCCACAGACGATACAGCACAGATTGTACAGGAAGTATTTTCCATGCATCGTATTGCACGTCCAATTCAACGAAAAATTCACTGTCAGCCGGAAGAGGCGGTCTTTGAAACGGGAAAATATAAGGTCCCGATGACCCTGATCCGAAAGAAAAACGGCGGTAAGGCGGATGCCCTGAATATGGGGATCAATGCATCCAAATATCCATATTTTATCTGCATGGATGCCGATTCTGTTCTGCAGCATGATTCTTTGGAAAAGATCGTGCGGCCAGTGCTGGAGGACGACCATGTTGTGGCAGTCGGCGGTGCGGTTCGCCCCTGTAATGGTGCAGAAATTCAGAACGGACACGTGATCCATTACCGGATGCCCCGCCATCCTCTGGCCTGTATGCAGGTGCTGGAATACGACCGGTCTTTTCTGGCGGCCAGGATTCTGTTTGACCAGTTTAATGGGAGCATCATTATTTCCGGGGCATTCGGACTGTTTAAAAAAAGCGTTGTCATCGGCGCGGGCGGTTATGATTCCAAGACCATGGGCGAAGATATGGAACTGGTGGTAAAGCTTCATGCGTTTTGCAGGGAAAACGAAATGCCCTACCGTATCCGGTATGCAACCGACGCGATCTGTTGGACACAGGCGCCGGAAAAACTGGGGGATTTATGCAAACAGAGAAGACGCTGGCATATCGGGCTGTTTCAAAGCATGACGCGGCACAGGGCCATGCTTGCCAACCCCAAATTTGGACTGGTGGGTTTTATTTCCTATATTTATTTCTTGATCTATGAATTACTGTCTCCCTATATTGAAGTGTTTGGGGTGCTCACCATTTTTCTGGCATTTTTCGTCGATATGGTCAACGTTCCCTTTATGATTTTATTTTTTCTGATTTACGTGGTCTATTCTTCCGTGTTATCGTTGACGGCGTTTTTTGCGCGGATTCATACCATTGACCTGAAACTGACATTTTGGGATGTACTGAAGGCGGTCGGCCTATGCGCCCTGGAGGTTTCCTGTCTCCGGTTTATATTAGCCTGGGTCCGTATGACAGCGTTGTTCCGCTACAAAAAGAAGAAGAACAGTTGGGGCAGGATTGAACGAAAGAAAATTAATTTTAAATAGAAAGCGAGGATTCTAAAATGCAGATCAAAGAACTAAAAACAGGTTTTCGGGGTTACCGGAAAGAAAGCGTATACCGTTACATAGCCAGCTTGGAAGAGGACTTTTCCAGAAAATTATTAGAGAAAGATTCCCAATCTGCCAAGACCACCGCACAGTTTGAACAGAGAATTGAGGAATTGGAGACGGAATTGCGTGCGCTTAAAAAGGAAAACGAAGAACAGCGTAACCGTCAGATGATGATTGCCAATACGCTGCTGGAAGCGCAGGCTTACGCAGCCAGGCTCCAGGCAGAGACTCTCCGTCAGGAACAGGAGGCACAGAAATTGATCGAGGAGGAGGCACAGAAGCAGTATCAGGAGTTAGAAGGGTATGGAAAAAAAGTAAAAGATATCAGAGATTCTTTTGCATCGCTCTTAAAAGAACTGGACCGTGAAGCAGAAAAATTTGAGCAGCGGGCAGAAGCATTGCAGAAGGAGGCACCGGCGCATAATCTGTCCCTTTTTCAAAGAAAACCCGAATCAGAAGAATAGAGGAATCAATTGTGGAAGAAAAAATCATCATTTATGTCGCCGGTAATCCGGATCTATACCCACTGGAGTATTACGATGCGGATATGGAGACATACCGGGGCGTTCTGCCCGACCTGTTGCAGCAGTTTTCCGAAAACAGTATTTATGATATCCGATATTATGATACGGACGGAGAGGACCAACGGCAACAGTTGGCCAAGAACCGCCAGGTCGATTTGATATCCGGGTGCACAGATCCGTCTTTATTTGCAGCAGGATCCGAACAGGCAGTATCTGTTTTGAATACGGTGGAAAACGGAGAGGCGATCTCTTATCAGATCCTCTTTTCAGATGTCGCGCCGGAATCCTTCCAAACAGAGCTGACCGCTTTTTTAGCAGGAATCACCCAGGAAACCAAAAATGGAATGATTTTAACAACTATGCAATTTCATCCGGAAAATAGGGGATTGCAGATTATAACGGTCGGATTGCTGCTTGCAGTGGTATTGTTGTCGATTGCCATGGGGTTGCTGGTCCGGAATCACCGCCGTAAATGGAAAAACTCCCGGCAGGAGATGGAGACCGATGCAGTTACCGGCTTGGGAAACATGGACTATTTGATGCGGTATTATCAGCAATTTATCCATGACAAAAACCGGGTTTTATATCATCTGGTGTATTTTTATATCGATACGGAAAGGCTGCAGAGGCTGTCCAGCCAGGAGGAAGTCAATGAGTTCCTGCGGTATACAGCGGTGGTTCTCAGCGAGTATACAGCGGATACAGACATTCTGGCCCGTATATCCGCCGACAGTTTTGTGCTGTGCAGGCTGTCGGGGACGATACCGGAGACCGAAGAATGGATTATGCCGGTTCTTTCTCGAATCCGTGCGTATGCACAAAAGTACGGAAAACCGTATGAAACCAGTGCTTCTGCCGGTATATACCCATTGAAGGAGACGGACAGGGATCTCAATGCGTTGATTTTTCATGCCGGACAGGGGGCGCATGCTGCATACCGAAATCAAGAGGCCTATATCGTCTGCACCGATCAAATGCTGAAAAATCTTTCAGAAGAAAGAAAACTACAGGCAGATATTGATAGGGCGCTTGAACGACAGGAGATCGAGCTTTATTTTCAGTTTTATGTCGATACCAAGTGCTATCAGATCGTGGGAGCAGAAGCGCTGTCCCGTTGGAATCATCCCGAAAAAGGGTTTTTGATGCCCTCCCGCTTTATTCCTCTGATCGAAAAAGAAGGAACGATTTACAAACTCGATTATTATTGTTTGGACAAAGTATGCGCTTTTTTGGAAGAACTGGACCGGCTGCAGATTAAAGACTTCTTTGTTTCCTGTAATTTTTCCAGAAAGACCTTTGCAGCGGTGGACTTTCCGCAAAAATGCCAGGAAATTATTGAAAAATATTCTTTTTCAAGGGAACTGCTGATTTTTGAGATAACCGAAAGCATCGCTGTCAGAGAAATTTCGCAGATCCGCCTGAACATCATGCAGATGAAAGAATATGGTGTACAGATTGTACTGGATGATTTTGGAGAGGGGTTTACATCCTTTTACGATTTGCAGCAGTATCCGGTCGACGGGCTGAAGCTGGATAAGCAACTGATTGACAATATTCAGACACATACCGGACGCGCTATTTTAAAAGCCATGATCCAGGTGGGACATGAGATTGGGCTGACCATTTTGGCCGAAGGCGTTGAGTCTGATGAACAGGTGCAGATTTTACAGCAGATTGACTGCGATGTTATCCAGGGATACCGTTTTCATCTCCCAATACCTGCATGGGAGGCCAGAAAAAAGATTACAGAGCAGTTTTCTGAAAATATAAGTGGGTCATGACACGGGTAGACAAAACCAGGGATTGCGTCGTACGACAGAATGAAGAAGCTGCACGGAAGGTGTTTGAATGAAAAAAATGAAAAAGTGGAAAGAGCTATTGCATAAAATACGGATTCATATAATTATGTTCCTGGCGCTGCTTGTGGTTGCAGGTATCAGCTATCAGCTTCTCCGGACGGAGTTGCTGACAAATTCGCAGAACTTGGGAACGGCCCTGGCACACAACTATGCTTCTGAAGAGAATAGAAATCTGACCATTTATGAGGCCATGCTGACTTTTGGAACAGATGCCATCCACACACGGCTGGAAAACCAAGAACCCCAACAGGAAATAGAACAGTGGGCACAGACATATTTTAAGCGGGTTCAATCTATTCTGGGGGAGGGGATGGTGGATCCCTATGCAGTAGTGAATGGGGAAATCATTGCGGCCAATCCCTGGGAAGATCCTTCTTATGACATTTTTCAGACTATCTGGTACCAGCAGGCCATACAGGCCGATGGGGAGATAATCTTTACCGATATTTATATTGATGCCATTGACCACATGCCGGTAGTGACCATTGCCCAAAAATGCAAAGGAATGGATGCTGTAATTGCTTTTGACATTTCTTTGGAAAATCTTCAATTTCAGGTCAATACTTTGGAACTGCCGGAGAGTATTTCCTTTTTTCTATGTGACGGCAACGGTACCGTCATTTACCGGCAGATGGAATCAGCTTATCCTGATCAGAAGATTCAGGATTATCTGGACAAGATTCTCCTGGGGATCCGGCGGGGAGATTTTGACCGGTATGATGCCAATGTTATCGATATAGACGGTCAGCGGCGAGGCGTTTATTATAGTATGATGCCCAATGGGTGGATTGCAATTATTACGATTCCCTATTCCATGATCCTGGAGGATCTGGAGCAGATTACAATCGGCTTTCTGCTGCTGTTCCTGGTTTTGCTACTGTTTCTGATCCTAATGACCTGGAGAGATCTAAAGATTAATCACCAGATAGAGCGGACAAATGAAACCATCCGGGTACTTGGCAACTCTTATTACGCGCTTTATCGGGTGGATTTTGGCAAGGGAACCTATGAAATGATTAAAGGCTCTGATTACGTCCGGAGTAAAATACCGCCGTGCGGGGAATACCAGGAACTGCTGAGAGTTGCCGGAGAAGTGATTGAGGCGGATGCCTATGCCGAATATATACAGAGCTTCTCTCTCTCAAATATCCGAAATCTGGTTGTGCATCGGATCCGGGGATTCGGCGGAGACTTTCTGCGTAAGTTTGGAGATACATATCGCTGGGTTAATGTGCGGATTCTGTTCGATGAATCATTGGCGCCAGACGAAGTGGTGCTGTGTTTTCAGGATGTTGAAGAGGAAAAACAGCAGCAGCTCCAGGAACGCAAGCTATTGGAACATTCCCTGGAGGTTTCCAGACAGAGTGAGAAATCCAAACAGGCCTTTTTCAGCAATATGTCTCATGATATGCGTACACCGCTCAACGCGATCGTCGGTCTTTCTAAACTGGCTGCTGAGTCGGTAGGAGATCCGGATAAAACAGCTTCTTATATCGAAAAGATTCGGTTGGCCGGGCAGAACCTGACCGAACTGATCAATGACATTTTAGATATGTCCCGTATGGAACAGGGGAAAGTGATCTTAAATCATCAGCAATTTGATCTGAAGGAATGTATCCAGGAATGTATCGAGACGTTCCAATTTCAGGCGGAAACAGAACAGAAAAAATTTGTGTGGGACTTTGATATGCAAGCTTCCGAAGTCATGGGCGACTCTCTTCGTATCCGGCAAATCATGAATAACCTTCTGTCCAATGCGTTTAAATTTACTGCTTCCGGAGATACCGTGTCCGTATCTGTCACGCAGATTGGAAATCAGGCGGATGCCAAATACAAAATTGTTGTAGAGGATACGGGTATCGGCATGTCTAAAGAGTTCCTTTCCCATTTGTTTGAGCCTTATGCCAGGGAAACCCGGTTCGGAACCAAGCAGGTAGCTGGTACCGGACTTGGTATGGCCATTGTCAAAAATCTGATTGATCAGATGAATGGACATATTTATGTAGAAAGCGAACAGGGAGAAGGCAGTACCTTTACTGTTATTCTGCCGTTTATTGTAGCAGAAGCGCAGGAGCACCAGAAACGAGAGGAAAACCAGGCCGATCCAAAACAGTTTTCCTTGGAGGGCCGCCATGTCCTGCTGGCTGAGGACAATATGATTAATATGGAGGTGGCTACAGAAGTTTTGGAGATGAACGGGGTGCACGTTACTAAGGCCTGGAATGGACGGGAAGCTGTCGAAATTTTTAAGGCCTCTCAGCCGTTTGATTTTGATGCCATTTTGATGGACATGCAGATGCCGGAAATGAATGGCTGCGAAGCGGCAAAAATCATTCGCCATCTTGCAAGACCGGATGCGGCTTCAATTCCGATCATTGCTGTTACAGCCAATGCTTTTGCAGAAGATATTGCGGCAACAACAGAGGCTGGCATGAACGCGCATGTTTCCAAGCCCATTGATTTCAACATTCTGTGCAGACAACTGGAAAAGGTGATCGATTCAGACAAATGATGCGGTGGGATCAGTCCAAAAGCTTCGAACGCGTATTTTTTATCGAAGCTTCCGATTGGGAAGCCCTGATAAAAAATAGTATTTGAATTTCTGCTATCGAAACGTCTTAAAACATAAAAGCCATTGCAAATACTGACTTTTTTGTGCATTAAGGCACGCAAAATCACAATGGCTTTTGACGCTTTGGTGCCCCAATGGTGCCCGAATTTCTTATAGCAATATAAAACAATACAGACAGATATAAGGAAATACCATATTAATCGAGGGCGAAAGCACTCATTGCTTTCGCCCTCTTGGCTGTCATATAAGCAGGGCAGACGCACTTGTCAACGGCGGGCGAGCCCGTTCATTCTGACTGTTGACGAGGGTGGTTGGCTCTGCTATTTCGTACAAATGAGGAAAGCAATAGAAAAATTTATATATGGGGACTATAATATTTCCATACAAAGCGACAACTTTAAATTGATCGAGGAGGTTAGCCATGGTTAAAGTAATAAAAAAAGCATTTGTTGTCATTGGAAAAGTGGGCTCAACGTTCGATGGCGAAGGTTTTATTCAGAAATTGTGGGATGATGCAAACGGTCACTTTAGTGAAGTAGCACATCTGGCAAAGAAAGACGCAAACGGGAATATTGTGGGAATATGGGGTGCTATGTCTGATATTTCTCACTCTTTTAAACCCTGGGAAGATAACTTTAGTAAAGGTCTGTATCTGGCAGGAGTGGAATGTGTTGATAATGCAGAAGCACCTGATAGATGGACAAAATGGATCATACCAAGTTATGAGTATATCGTTGTTGAAAACCATAATGGCGTGTTTGAAGATACCATTGGACAAATGAATGAGGAGGGTATTCCTCTGGTCGGAGCAGTTCACGATTATACCGACCCAGCAACAGGAAAGAGCTATATGTATTTTCCGATAAGAGAAGTTTCATAAATTTCAGTTTGTGTAAGGGTTTAGGATACGCCCAATAAGCAAAAATTACGCTTACTGTCATAGACGGAAACGAGTGATTTTTACGGGAAGGGTTCCCCTTTCCTATGCTTGCTACGGAATGTTTCTCAACGGAATGGACGGGAAAGGATAATCGAAAGGGTAGCACTTTTCCTTAAAATGTTACAAAGTTAAGGGGCATTTTCGACGGAATAGGGATAAAAACCTTGGCCTATCAGATTTAGTGCCTGTACTGTTTTTATTGCAAGGCTTATTGAACTTCTAATGCGTAACCATCATGGTGTACAAGTTGTCCTAAATTGTCTTTGCAGGCGTGATTGCACCCCCTGTGCTTGTTGTGTATCATTTTATTTGCAGTGCTAAAATGGTACCCAACTCTACAAAACCAACTTATACGGCGATATGAGAAGATACAAGCGAAAATGAGAAAACCGTTGAAAATACAGGCTTTTTCCTCACTTCAATCAACACTCGCAAAAAGTTATAAGACGATTTCCGTCTATACAATCAATAAAAAATTCCCGCTATCAACGCGAGCGTAAGACGATAGAAAAGAAAGAGCCCCGAACGCGCATTGCGTGTCGGGGCTCTCGGCTGGCGTCGCTAAGAGGATTTGAACCTCCGGCCTACCGCTTAGGAGGCTCGTGCTCTATCCAACTGAGCTACTGGGACATATATCAAAAATATTCAATTTTTCCGCCCAAACGGATTCGAA
>CAJFUK010000062.1 GCA_904420125.1 Candidatus Falkowella caecavicola
AAGTACTCAAGTTGGTGACGAGGCGCCCCTGCTAAGGGCGTAGGTCGGGTAACCGGCGCGAGGGTTCGAGTCCCTCCTTCTCCGCCATTCATCGAAGGAAGTCGATTGCTGAAAAGTGATCGACTTCTTGCAATTTATGTGATATGATAATATCAATTAGGATTGATTTGTATTAGGTGAGGAAAGTTATGACATTTGATTATGAATTCGTTGGAAAAGTTGGTTCAATGGCTCTTATCCGTAAAGAAGATAATGATATTGATTATAATATTTTTTCTCGGATTGGATTAGAATTATCGCCTGGATGGATATGGGTTTCGTCTGGCGCCACTGAAATAGGCCGGATTGACTATATGAAACGTAATAATGGTAAAGAACTCGAAGGAGACATAGATGAAGTAAAAACAGATTATGCGGCGCAAGGTCAAGTTATTCTTATGGAGAATTATCGACGATTTATAAATCCAACGTTCAGCGTACGGCAAATACTATTAGAGCATCAACACTTTAATGATAGCGAAAAATGTGATCATATACGCAAATTACTATATAGATGCCGGGAGCAACAAGCGATACCGATCATTAATTATAACGACTCTGTAAGCAGTGACGAAAACAGGAAAATGGAGCTTCGAAACCTAAGGAAAAGTGCTGACCATATCGTAGAGTGTGTCGATAATGATGAAACCGCAGCTACTGTTGCCACATTGGTAAAAGCGAAATATCTTATTTTGTTAACTAGTGTAAATGGCATATATGCTGATCCGCAAAAACCTGAAACATTAATCAAAGAAATATCTGGTGCAAATACTTATGAGCTGATAAACAATATTCGTTCAGCTCAACAAAATTGTATCGGCGCTTCAAGAACGGGAGCAAATGGAGCTAAAGCTAAACTTGAATTCATAATAGAACCTGTGAAAAATGGGACAACGGTTATTATTGGTCACGCTCGAAATAAGCTGTCTGATTTGATAAGTGGATCTGTGGATCGGACAATTATACGCGTGAGATGATCATCGTTTATTCTCGTTCGTGAGTGTTCAAGTCTCCCCTTCAATTAGGCAAGGCGATTCTTTTTGTCTCACCCTTACACGTCGGAGCAAGCTATGTATCGCTCGCTCCTCCTCTTTCATAAAAAGTCACGTTCGACTCGCCTGTTCGGTTACGGCGGCTTTAAAAGCTTCCCACGCCCATTACGATGGCTCACAGTCGCTACAAACTTTTTGCGAGTTCGAGAGTTCGACTCCACATGCCAAAACCGCAAAAATATCTTTTTTATGCAACCTTTCCATTATTGAAAGAAGTCGATTGCTTTACAGCAATCGACTTCTTTCTTTTTACATGTTATAATAAAGTAGTCTATTTATTTGGTAATAACGATGAGAGGAGATTTTTTTGAAAGATTTTATATTTATTACTGGTACGAGCGGTATAGGAAAGTCTACATTAGCAAAAGGTTTATTAGAACATTACAGAACCACCTGTGTAGAACAATGGATGGTGCCGAAATTTTATACGCGCGACGGAATAGAAGAAATGACCGGTGAGCTTGAAGAAAGGACTTGCTGGGAAAATCAGTTGGCAATGCTTTTTTGTTTTAATAAGCTGGGATATAAAAACGTGATAGCCTCGGATATAGATGATTTAAGAACAGGGGACATCCCAATTGTTTTTAAAGGGTACAATTTTATTACACTGAAACTCATATGCCACGATATTGAACAATTGATAAATCAAATGAAAAATCATCCAAATGGCGGACTCATAGACTATAATCTACAGCGGAACCTGAATGAAAAGAATCTGAAACGTCCGTTGCTTATAAATGAAATAGAAATTGATGTAACCGGACTTAGTGAAAATGATGTGTTGCAAAAAGCCATTGATCGTATTGCAACAACAGAATCACTATTAGAATATGATTATAAAAAACCACCTAAAGAAATGTTTTATTCCTGGGTTTTCAGCAACGGACTCAGATAAATAGAAGAAACATATTTTTTGAGAGAGTTCAACTCCCACCGCCGAAATGCCGAAAATATCTTTTTCATGCGGCTCTCACAAGTGGAAAGCTGCATTTTGAGAGATCAAAATGCAGCTTTTTCTCATATTATCAAGCAGAAAATTGCCCTCCATGCTATGCTTTTGTCATGGAAGGCTATGTTGACAGATAACATACTGCCAGTGTTTTTTGTTCATGTTTTTAATTGTAAAAAAGAGCGATTTATGGTATAATGCAATTAACATAATTCTGTAATCGGCTTCTGCCTATGATGATACACAGACAAGCACGGGCGGAATGAAGTGGAATTTATACGGAAACATTGGAAACTTTGTTGATTTCATGTATTCCTGCAATCATAAGTATATTATCAAGTTTGGTTTTGGCAAAAAGTCAAGCAAAGTCTGAAAGCACGAAATTTTCAATTATCATCCAATCAACATGAAATTGAGCGGTTATAAATCAAAATATTTATTTCAAGAAATAGACCTAAGTAAATGTTTTACTATTTAACAAAACAATCTAATTACAATGCAAAAATGAAAATGGTTCTATTCTGAACCCGAAATTTTCATTTTTATCTTTCTTAGTATTGATGAGGGTTTGTGGGCTTTTGAACGGAAAAATCGGATTACATTTGCCGTGGATATCCAAATAGCAAGTCGCAATTAAATCGGTCTTTCCTTTGACGAGGTGACACTATGCCATATATAAATATTGGTGAAATTCAGCTATATTATGAAGAATATGGAATTGATAACAAGAAGACAATGGTATATTTTCATGGAGGACCTGGGGAAAGCTGTTTAACTTATACTCACCAGGCAAAACTTTTTGGTGAAAAATTTCATATTATTAGTTTTGATCAATATGGCGTCTTACGTTCTGATGCAATTCCCGACAATACACCGTTTGGTGTGTATGACCATGTAAACTTAATTGAAAAAATGAGAATTGCACTCAACGTTAAATCATGGACTCCGATTGGTCATTCATATGGAGGTATGCTGGCTTGTTTGTATGCTTATATGTATCCCGACAGCGTTGACGGTGTGATATATGACTGCCCTATGTGGAGCGCGAAATCAACTGCTAAAACTATCGCCGAAACGCAGCTCCCTTATTATGAGGCACATGATTTCAAGAACGAAATTGGAGTATGCAAGGAGATTTTATTTAACAATATTTCTTCAAAAAATGCTTTTGAAAAAGCGACAAATTTAAAACTTACCAACGAACTGCGCAAATATTGTCACGTTATCGACAATGCTGAATATGAGCAATATATACGTAATAATATTCCAGATATTAATGTGCCGCAAAATTATTGGTACAAATTTCTGCATTTTCAAAAGATGCTTTTTGCAAACGGAGATTTTTATAATAATTACATGGTTTATTTATCTCAAATTAAAAAGCCCTCATTGCTGATGGTCGGTGAATATGATATGACTTGCGGAAAAGAACAACAGGATTGGTTTTGCGAACATTCAGAAAACGGTTTATTCTTTATACTTAAAAATAGTGCACATATGTCTTGGATGCAGGTGCCAAAAAAATATTCATCTTTAATAGTCGAATTTATGGAAAACATTTAAATAATTGGGAGCCAGAAGATTTTTCCATGTCGTCAAAACCGTTGACGAAGCGCTGAAGAAACTGGGCATCGGCTACATTGATATGATGCTTCTACATCATCCCGACTCAAACAATGTGACAGCGCACAAAAACTATCGAAAAGGCCATACAGGACGGGGAAGTGCGTACCGCTGGTATCTTCTGCTACCATATTCGTGAGACGGATGCTTTCTTACCCAAAGTATCCATAAAGTCGGCGTTGATGCAAAATCAGATTCACCCGTACTATCAGGACAGTCCAGTGGTTGAGTATATTCAAAACAAAGGAATTACCGTTCAGGCCTGGTATCCGCTGGGCGGACGCGGATATACCAGCATGATACTGGGAAACCCGATGCTCTAGGAAATCGCAAAAGCTCATGGAAAATCTGTGACGCAGGGATCCTTCGGTGGAATTTGCAAAAGGGCGTGGCAGTTATTCCCGGTTCCAGCAAACCAGAGCATATTCGGGACAACATCTCCATTTTTGATTTTAAGCTGTCAAGGGAAGAAATGGAGCAGATTGCTACATTGGAGAAACACGAAAAGAACGATTGGTACTAAACTGAAATTGAACAGAGGTCGGAATTTGGAACTCAAAAATGAGACATCTAAATTCCAGCCTTTGTTTCTATGTTGTAAATCTTGTATCTGCGTTATTTTTGAACGCTTACTTTTTATGGTGGAATTGGGACATCAAAAAGTAAAAATCAAAAAATCTCAACATGAAAACGGACTCGTTCTGAACCCGGAATTCTCATTTTGGAGTGGGCGTCTATTTCGCAACACTCACACAAGAAAAGCACAACATGATGGAATTGAACTCCTGTATAGTGCTTTTTATTGCTTTGAATGTTATGTTTATGATATAATGTATGTGAAAATTGTTGATCAGACTACAATAGATTGCCAAACCCCACCTTATTAGCTGGAAAGTGCGCTTTGATTCATATCGGCGGTCGAACAGCCCCAAACTGATTGAATGGAGGAAGGGAAATGAAATTATATGTTAAGCAAATGTATGACTGGAATTATTATGCTTACTATGCAGAAGATGTGGATGAAAAGTACTGGGATTATTTTAAAACAGAATTATGGTGGCAGTTTGGCAATGGATTCATTAAAACTTATGATAATGTAGATGGTTTTGAATATTGTGCAAAAAATTTTACGAAATTTGCTGAGGTTGCGGTGAATCAACGTTTAAAAATTATTGAAACGCCTTGGGAAAAGGCTTTAGAGTGGTTGATTTCAGAAATCAAAAAGATTGGTGTTCCCTGGTATATTCATGGTAGTGTTGCCATGGCATTATGGGGGATTGATGTTAATCCCAAAGATGTAAATGTTATCATTACCAACTATTCTGATTATGACAAAGTGAGAGAGCATTTTTATAAATTTGCGATTCAACCATTTGAACGTTGTGACAACTGGATTATGAGTGGATTGGGAACAATTTTTTGTGAAGCAAATATTGGTTTTGCTTTCTACAATAAAGAGCTTGAACCATATGATATGACCAAACTCCATCAAATCGACTACAAAGGAGAAAAAATCTATATTTCCACGCTTGAAATGTTAAAACAAGATAACGCGTTGTATGGCCGTCCGGAGAGGGTCAGGTTAATTGAAGAAAGCATCAGACGAATGCAAAGACTATAAGTATAGTTGTCATAGCGGGGATTTAAATTTTTCCGCCAAAAATGCAACCATATTTTTATGGCCCTTTTACAATGCAAAAATTCTGTCGACTCTTATCCGGGGTGTTTTGTATTATTTATTATTCATTCGAACCAGATTGTCGTAATGCATGATAAAGCATCTTACGCGGATGAATCCTTGAATTAAGATTAACGTCCGCTCTGATAATCCAAAGACGGTGATTACTTTGAAGAATAAAATTCTTAAGTTGTTCATTGTAGGAATTCTTTTAATTTTGGCCTGTTGTATCGCTTTTTTTGCTTTGGTTTGGAACGGTGTTATTATATTAAATAACTTTTCTGCTGATCAATATCCTGTAAAAGGTATCGATGTTTCATCCTATCAAGGCGAAATCGATTGGGGCATACTTTCTTCTCAGAATATTTCGTTTGCTTTTATTAAGGCAACAGAGGGGAGTTCTTTTGTTGATCAATGTTTTTCCTATAACTATGAAGAGGCTAAAAAGACAGAACTCGCAGTAGGGGCATATCACTTTTTCAGTTACGATAGTGAAGGTCAAAAACAAGCCGAAAACTTTATAAATACTGTTGCACCTTACGAGGGTATGTTGCCTCCTGTAATTGATCTTGAATTTTACGGTGATAAAGAAGAAAATCCGCCTGAAAGGGAATATGTTGATGAGCAGTTAAAAGCAATGCTGGATGCATTAGAAGAGCACTATCAGTTAAAGCCTATTATATATGCAACAGAAAAATCATATGAATTATATTTGTCAGGTGATTATGAAGAATATGATATTTGGATTAGAAATGTAATAACAAAACCGAAACTTTCAGATGACAGAGAATGGACGTTTTGGCAATACACGAATCGGGAAAAATTCGATGGGTATGTTGGACAGGAAAAATATATTGATGTAAATGTATTTAACGGAGACGTTGAAGATTTTAATGCCTATTTACAACTGAATTCCTATCGAAACGATTGACTGCGAGGGTACAAACCCTTCATGAAAATACCTAAAATCTCCTTTTGAAGAGGATAGACACAAAAGGCACAACACTGTGGGCTGAACCATTGTGTTGTGCCTTTTTATTGTATTGCGAAAATCACTGGTAGAGCCGCAACTGTGAGGAGATTTGGAACAATAGCGGATCATCACCAAAGAAGAAGCAAACAGACATTATCGTGCTGGATATGTCGCTTCTTCACACCCGGCAGACCGAAAAGGATTTGAACGTAACCTTGCTGTCGATCTGGTATTGCAGATTTTGTCTTATATGGCATAGACGGAATAGGAGAACATTCGGCAAAGGCAGAAAAAGGGGATCGAAGCAGTCAGGCTTCTGAGGAGTACGCTTTGGAAAGCATCAGAAAGAGATCCCGGCCTTATTCTGGAAACTGAAAGTGGCGTGAAATTCGAGAAATACGGCCGAGCAGTTTCGGATCTCCCAGGACGTTTTCCTGCGTTGAGCGTATCAATCGTGAGATGAAATGGTTTGTAAATACTTGGAAATCTGCGTGGAAAGGTAGACTTTTTCATTTTATTTTAAATAAAAAGGTAGAGTATATCGGTCGCCTTTTTTCAATAGTTTTTTGTGCCTTATCACGGCATATTTGCGACAAGGTATATTCTTTTTTTATTATACTTCAATTGAACGAAAAAGTCTACTATTTCGTTCAAAACAAGATAGGTTGCCTTCTTTTGCAAAGAAGGACGGGAGAATGAAAAAGACCTTTTGCTCCGCCGCAAAGAGCGTGATCCTATGGGTTTAACACAGCAGCTCAATATATGAAAACCTATACCCCGGAGCAAGATGGAATGACGAAGCGATGACTATTTTTAATAGATGCGGATAAGGAGAAGGTAAATGTTATGGGTATGGTAACAGTTGGTCTATTAGAATATCTTCAACTAAAAGTGGGTTGTATGTATCTGTCTGATCTTCACTTACCTACAAATCTTCTGCTGGTACAGCGTGCGGTACTCTGTCTTGACCCGGAGGACTATAGCCTGGAAGAATGGGATGATGCGGTGAAGTATATCACCGGACAGGCTATTCCTTTCACAGATGTAAAGCAGGCAACGTTGTTTCTACAAAATTACAGGCAAGAAGCTTGAGGTGATGGCATGAGAAGAAACCCCATAACCAATGGCGTGATTTTTGCAGAAAATACTAGGGATGTACCTGTCAAAATGATCATAGTGAAGATGGTTCTGAGGTGATCATCAGCCAATCAAACGGTATAGGTTTAGAAGAACAATTCCCGAAGCGTTCTATTACGGTGAAGATTTCTGCATCTTCTGTATTTGATAGCTATACCAAGAAGAGAATGTATATATGAAATATCGAACACATATCTGTTATATTTTACCCATTTTGTTTACTGCGCTGTTCTGTCTGTCGACCTATGTATTGCTCTCCGATACGGGAGAGCCGGAAGCAGAAAAAGCCTTTGACGCCGTTCACTTGCAACTGCCATTTTGAAAACGAAAAGTTCGCGGTTGTTGCCGGGAAACGATGCTGATCCGATAAAAAATAATGTAAAACATCCGCTTTTTAAAGCAGAAAAATTTCCGGTTTGCAGCCCTGAGATGTGTTCTGATTAGATGAGGAGATAAAAAAATCCGATTAAAACTGCAAAAAGGAGGGATGTTGTATGAACGATCCCTCTGCATATGAAAAACGGCTATCGCTATGTTTGATTCGATCAGTAAGACAGTGGTTCAGAATTTCAGCAGAAATCTCAAGCGGGCTAAGGAAAACGCGGAGAAACATTACTCTGACGAATCGGTAGACAATCTTTTGGAAACCATAAGCCACACCGACAAGTACCCGTCTTCTGGTAGAAACACCGGATATATATATTCTACGGTAACAGGTTTAGTAGACACTTCATTGGACGACTTGATCAAACGACAAAGTAATGATGTGCGTGGCATTTAACATGGAGTTTAGGTCAGTTTACAAGGAACTACACGCAGACCATGGAAACGGGCTGCTAACAACAAGACGGCGTTATGGCTCTGGCGGGGGTCATAACGCCGTCCTGCGTTGGGTTTTCCAAAAGGGCTTGCCCCTTGGCGCACAACTTTGCGAAGCAAAGTGTAGTGTGTTATACCGCTCTTTCAGCGTTGCCGTGAAAATGCTGTTGTCACAGAGGGCGGGCAAGGGGATTTGAAGCGGTAGGAAAACAGGGCTGTGCTTGTGTGGCGTAGAACCACAAGAGCAGGACTGGTTTCATCAGCAGACAGGGCATATATGAAAGTTCCCGTCCTTGTCTCACGCTCCGACTTGTGGACAAAGTGTCCCGAAGTGTGGTCACACTCCTGAAAAAACGGGTGGATTTTCCTCTCGAAATTGAAATGGGCGAGAAGCCATTTTAAGGCTTTCCCGCCTTGATTGCCTGTCAGCAAAGGCGGGCGAGGCTCTCAATGGCGGCGCATTGATGCGCCGTTCATCTTGCCGTTGACTGGCTCGGCTGGCTTTGCTATCTCCCCGATAAATGGGCAGTTGTCACACCAACTTCTTTTCTCTTAATATACCACGATATAACCCATCCGTACATTTTCCAACCGGAAGAAAACCTTGTGAATCATAGTATTTGGACAAAGAGGGATTGTCCTCGGCAGAATCAAGTCTAAAAAAGGTTTTTCCTTTCGTCCTTGCATATTCTTCTACAAATGCAAGAAAAACAGAACCAACACCTTTTTCTCCAACTCTCGTAACAAAATTATGGAGATAAATTGATTGTTCATTATCCTGCCACCTTTCATCCTGGTTCTTTAGTATGGCGGCAGCTACAATTTGATTGGTTATAGTACTTTGAAGGACAAATACTTCCCCATTCAGCCGAGATTTCTCATAATAATCAAATGGGTACACCTCATCATATTTTGTTACATTCCATTGCTTGATTCCTTTTTCATCCATCCACTTCATACGCTCCAAAATCATTTGGAACATCTGTGGAACTTCTCCCTGTTCAATTTTCCTGAATACATATTTTTCGCACATATCATGACCTCGCAAATTTCGATTTGTCGCTGACTTCATTGTAGCATAGTGGTGTTATAAAGTCCACGAAAATGTATGTGTCTGTGGACAATTAGGCATGGGGGAAAGGCCTCATATTTCAAGTGGTTACAAGCGTAAAACAGGGCAGATCGTAGAATGTATCGCCTACCCTCAAAAATCCACTTCTAATTGTCCATGTCATCCTTGTCATACTTGTGTGACCGAGGTATAATTATGACGACAGGTGAAAGCCTGTCAGACCGTTACTGTGTAGTCCTTTGTAAACGGCAGTTTTGCAGAGAATAAAAAAACTCGTAAAATGGAATCTTTGTATGAGGCTCACTATACCATGTTCGTTTTGGTAAGGCTTGGACAGTTCAACAGGATCGAGTTATAAAATCCAGTTTTCGGTTAATAACTAAAATTGTGTATAATCTACAGCACGATAAAATCAGGATTTAGATTTTGTTGATACTATGTTTGTGAACCAATGGCACAGTCTCTGCAAGCGATAAGCAGCTTACGGAGACTTTTTCTTATTTTGGAGTTTATGAAGATCAGTAAAAAACAGATGGTAATCAATCTTTCACTTTTGTTAGCCTTGTGGAAGATATATAATAAAAGTAACGGTTAACCGAAATAGAAAAGGAGTGATCTTTTATGACAAATGCAACATTTGTTACCAACTGGGTTTTGGATACGGTAAAAAAGGAATATGCCCAAGATATTGCTTTAGTCGTATCTCATACTACTTTGCGTATAGATGACAGCGAAAAAGCCATTGGCTATTTTGTCCCTGTGACAGAACGCGGCTATCAATTTGGACGTACATTTATTCTGAATGGTGAGGGATTCGATATCTGGGGAATTGGCTGGGAACGCTTGGAAAAGTTTGCAAACTTGGAGGAATACAATATCACCTGTTTAGCCGATGGAGAAATTTTATATGCAAGAAGCCCGGAAGATGCTCGTCGTTTTAAAGATCTGCAAAAACGACAGTTGGAGTATCTTTCCAATCCATCGGTTATGCGTAAAAATGCTTTAACGGCGTATGAACAGGCCAAAAAGATTTATCTGGAAATGCTATTTGCGCAAGACAGTGATGTGAAAATGGGGGCTGGATATGTGCTGGATTATCTGGCGCAAGCGATTGCATTTTCAAATTTGCGTTATTTTAAAAAAGCACAAACCGAACAAATTCAAGAGCTCTCTACTATGGAAAAAGTTCCCCAGGGTTTTCCGGATTTATATTGCAGGATCATCTTAGAACCGGATCAGGAAAAGCAGAAAAGCCTGTGTTACGAATCCATTAATCTGGTAAAAGATTTTCTTCAAAGCCTGGTGCCACCACACGAGACGATGGTAAAGCAAGATCTGGATTTTCAGATGTTAGCGGATTGGTACGGAGAACTGTCTTATACATGGTTGCGAATTCGCTATTATGCAGAACAGAACGACGCTGTAAAAGTATATATGTGGGGAATCATGTTGCAGAATGAACTCAACCATATATGCGAAGCGTATGGCTTACAGAAAATGCAACTGATGGACGCTTATCGGGCGGATCAACTTTTAAAATTTGCGGAACATGCAAACCAATTGGAAAACATGATCCAAAGTATGATTATAAGAGAAGGGGGAACGATCCACACATATACCAGCACGGAGGATTTTCTCTATGAAATATAAAAACGCGCAGGATATCCTACCAGATAAATTGCTTAAGGAATTGCAGCAATATGTTTCTGGGGAAACTCTATACGTCCCCAATGCACAAACCAAAAAAGGCTGGGGCACGGTATCGGGATCCCGACGTTATTACCAGGAACGCAACGATCGAATCATCAAAAAATTTAAATCAGGTTCTATCGTGGAAGATCTAGCGGAAGAATTTAATCTGTCCGTTGACTCGATTAGAAAAATTGTTTATGGAAATTAGAGCGCTGTTCTCAAAAATTCGGATTCTAAGCGGGTATCGCATGAATTCTTTTTGTCTCATGTGATATTATATATAAAGTCTTGTAGATCCAAAATAATATTTACTTTTAATAGGCATGGATAGCGGGACCTACATCGTGGGTCGCTATCCATGCCGTTTAGCACAGGGGGAATCACACAGTATTGTTTATTGGCTGTCAGTGCATATGAAACCGAGCGTTGGCGGTGTTCACATCCGGCTTCAGAAAGTACCTTTCGATTTCCTGTGCGAATTCTTCTTTAGACAGGTCCCCTTTCAGATAGGAATGAAGCATGGGGGAAATAGCCTGGGTCATATCCGCAGGAAGGGTATAAGGAGGATATGCAAGATCCATTTCTGCATAATCTTTTAATGCCGCATTGATAGGATTGGAGGGGATAAACTCCACTTCCCGGAAAGGAGAAGCCAGTCCCAGCTTTTCTGTGATACAAAGTTGACCTTCTGTCGTACAGGCCAGCCAATTCAAAAATTCTTCTGCCGCTGTTTTTTGCGTTTCCTCGGCATGTGTATTGACAATGATCTGCAGGTCAGTGGAAACCGGCAGACTTGTATTGACAAAATCCATTGTATTGTCTCCCATGAACAGAGGCAGGATGCCATATTCAATCTGGATCGTTTTTTGGTATCGGGGCGGCTGCCATGCATCCGCGCTGGTTAGCCAAAAAGCGGCCTCCCCATTGGCAAGCAGCATTTCTGGATTTTCTCCCGGATCCTGGCTGAAAGCGGCAAGCAGATCAACGGTCTCTAAAAATTGCTGAAATCTTCCGCTGTGGAGCAGTTCAATCTCCTGGTTTTGCAAAGATTGGATAAATTGTTCCGCGCCATGGGTACTGCCTGTTTGGGATTCATAAAGAAACGGCAGCAGATTTTTTCCAAGGTCCGCGTCGCTGGTAGACAGGAGAATGGGAGAATCCATACCTTTATCCTCCAATTCTCGAAGCAGGATTTTAAAATTTTCCAGAGAGTCTATAGAAGACGCTTTAAAGGGACGTCCAATGACATTTTCGATTGCCGTCTTGTTATATAACAGGCCTCGGCCATTTAAACGCAGCGGAAAACTATTCGTAGAGTTTCCACTGGCCGTTTTCCACTGTGCATGCTGGAAGACCTCTGCATTTTGGGTTAAAAATTCGACAGGGATGTTTTTGGGACATATGGCCATTGTTAATGGAGAAGAAGCGTGGAACAGAAATGAGAGTTGTTCTTCCGAGATCGAAGAACCAGCGATGACCTGTATGCGGATATCATGATTCCGCATATACAGCTCAGCGGTTTCCTGCAGTCCATTTTGCAGAGCAGGAACCGGATTCAGCAGTGTAAGGGAGAGATCTGTTTGGCTGTGTTGATCGTCATGACCCTGCCTGCAGCCGGCAAAAACAAACAGAGAAAACAGGCAGATCATCCAAAGAATTCGCTGCCGGAATCTATACATAAATATCCCTCCCTCATTTGATTTATTATCTTTAAATCTATCGTTTCCGTATCGCTGTTTGACATACTGGAAATTTCAGAAAAGAATCAGGATATTCAGTAAAAAGATAAAAATTTTCTAACTTCTGTTTTATTTAATGGTTGACTTGTGCAGAAAGTTTATGTACACTGAACATAACAGAAACTGTCCTGCGGACACTGGAGGAATCAATCATGCATGAACAGACACCCAAATATAAAAATGAGAGCCTGCGTTGTAAAGAGCGGGCAGAAGATCTTGTTTCTCGGATGACGGTGGAAGAATGCGCTTCACAAATGCTTTTTGGCGCGGCGGAAATTGAAAGACTGGGCGTGCCGGCTTACAACTGGTGGAACGAGGCGTTACACGGTGTTGCGCGTGCCGGAGTCGCTACCATTTTCCCCCAGGCAATCGGTTTAGCTGCTACATTTGATGAGAAGCTGGCGTTGCAGGAAGCTGAAGTCATCTCGACAGAGGCAAGAGCAAAATATAACCAGTTTCAAAAACAGAATGACCATGGTATTTATAAAGGGCTGACCCACTGGTCTCCTAATATCAATATTTTTCGTGATCCGCGTTGGGGACGTGGGCAGGAAACATATGGAGAAGATCCATACCTGACGGCAAAGCTGGGAGTCAGTTTTGTGAAGGGACTACAGGGCAATGATCCGACTTGTATGAAAGTTGCGGCTTGTGCCAAACATTTTGCCGTTCATAGCGGGCCTGAGAAGAAACGGCATGAATTTAACGCGGTTGTTTCTCAACAGGATTTATATGAAACTTATCTTCCTGCTTTTAAAGCGCTGTGCGATGTAAAAGTAGAGGGCTTTATGGGTGCCTATAACCGCACAAATGGGGAGCCATGCTGCGGAAGTGAGACTCTTTTAAAGAAGATTTTGCGGGAAGACTGGCAATTTGACGGGTATATTACGTCTGACTGCTGGGCGATTTCTGATTTTCATAACCATCATCATGTAACTGATCTGCCGACAGAATCGGTCGCGCTGGCTTTAAAAAACGGTTGTGATTTAAACTGCGGCAATATGTACGGATATGTCATGGCTGCTTATCAAGAGGGCCTGATTTCAGAGGAGGATATCCGCACAGCCTGTGTACATCTGTTTACGACAAGAATGCGGCTTGGTATGTTTAACGAAAAGACGCCTTATGACGATATTCCTTATGATGTGGTAGACTGTGAAGAACACCGGCGGTTGAATTATGAAATTGCCTGCCGTTCCATGGTGCTTCTGAAAAACGATGGGGTTCTTCCGCTGGACAAAAAGAAGATTCAAAATATTGCGGTTATTGGACCCAATGCGAATGAAGTCGCTCCTTTAATTGGGAATTATCACGGAACTCCCGGCTATTATATAACGCTTTTACAGGGCATTACAGAAGCGCTTCCCGATGCAAGAGTATGGTTTGCACAAGGCAGCCATCTGTATTTGAACCATATTGAAGATATTGGTCCGGAAGGCGACGGGCTGGCAGAAGCGAAAACGCTGTGTGAACAGGCGGACGCAGTGGTGCTGGCAGTTGGGTTGACGGAAGCGGTGGAAGGCGAAGAAATGGGCGATCAGAACATGGTCGGCGATAAAGCTACGCTATATCTGCCGGAAGGGCAGCGGGCTTTGATACGCACAGTCTGTGACAGCGGGAAACCCGTCATATTGGTGAATTTTTCTGGCAGTGCCATTGATTTTGAATACGGAAACGAACATGCAAACGCCATTATTCAGGCATGGTATCCGGGAGCATTGGGCGGCCGCGCCGTGGCAGAGTTGATTTTTGGAGAGTATAGCCCTTCCGGTAAACTTCCGGTTACTTTCTATCCGGAAGAAAATAGTCTGCCGGATTTTGAAGATTATTCCATGGAAAATCGTACTTATAAATTTTATAAGGAGAATCCGCTCTATCCGTTTGGATATGGTCTTAGTTACTCCCATTTCCTTTTCAGTGATATCGTGCTGTCTGCTGAAAAAGTAAAAGCCGGAGACAGTATTCTGTGCACTGTTACAGTGACCAATACGGGAAAGATGGAAGCCGAAGAAGTCGTGGAATTCTATATTCGTGACCAGGAAGCCTCCGTAAGAGTACCCCGACATAAACTATGCGGCATCCAGAGAGTTTCCCTGAAGCCGCAGGAAAGCTGTCGGATAACCGTGGAGATTGGGCCGGAGGCAATGCAGATCACCGATGAACAGGGATGCTATCGTTATGAAAGTGGGAATTTTACTGTTTTTGCAGGCGGATGTCAACCGGATCCCTACAGCCAGCATTTATATGGCAGTTCCTGTGTGCAAGCAGAATTTGAACTGCTGGTATAAGTTTTTGAACTACTAAATGAACGAAAGGATGGTAAATTAGATATGAATACAAATTTACCTTTTGCCCCCTTAACCAACCCCCGTGCTTCGGCAGAAGCAAAAGCAGTTATGGATTATCTGATGCAAGTGTCCGGCAAAGGGATTTTAACCGGGCAGCATACCCAGACCATACCGCAGGAAGAATTGAACCATATTCAGGCAGTGACCGGGAAATTACCGGCAGTATGCGGTTTTGAGCTGTTGGGGTATTCGCCGAATATCAATTATGCTGATGCCGGAGAAGCCTGTTTGAAAGAGGTAAAAGAAAACCAGGGCACTTTAGAAACAGCCATGGAATGGGCAGAGAAAAAGGGGCTGCTGACTTTTACCTTTCACTGGTTCTCGCCGTTGGGCGGCCGCGATAAAAGTTTTTACGCGGAAAACACAGATTTCGATGCCAGCCGTGCGTTGATAAAAGGAACGCCGGAACATCAGGCGATGTTGTCGGATATGGATGTAATTGCAGAATTACTGAAGAAATTCCGCGACCGGCATATTCCAATTCTGTGGCGGCCGTTCCATGAAGCAGACGGTACCTGGTTCTGGTGGGGAGCAAAGGGCTATGAGACCGCTAAAGGTTTGTGGCGAACCATGTACCAGCGCTATACCCAGGTACATGATCTGAATAATTTAATCTGGGTATGGAATTCCCCAGTGCCGGAAGAATATCCCGGAGATGATTGTGTAGATATTATTTCCAGGGATATTTACGCGCCTGCACATAGTCATACGGATCTGAAAAAAGAGTTTGATGAGCTTTCCCGTATTACGGATGCGCATAAATTGGCGGCATTGGGTGAAAACGGTCCGCTGCCCGGAATTGATCAGATTGCGCAGTCTCATGTGCCATGGTGTTGGTATATGACCTGGTCCAAGGATTTTGTATTGGAAGAATCCTGCACCACCAAAGAAGAGCTAGTGGCTGCTTATACGCATCCTTATGCGATTACGCTGGATCGTTTGCCGGCATTGTACTAGGGCACATCCAATGGTGCTGGCTATCGTCAAGCGATTTGGTTCCCCTGGAATTTTTACAGTCCATAAATAACAAATATCCGTTGGCAAAGCCAACGGATATTTGTTATTTATGGAGAATGGATACAGCCAGGGCTTCGGTTGAATCTTGTTGTTCCTTCTATAAAAGGACAGAAAAGGATTTTTTGCGGATTTCGACCAAGATTTTAAGGATAAAATACTGGTTTTGTTAAATAAAAAACAATTTTATCTGTGAATTTATGTTATATCCGTTCTATATCTTGAAAAAAATCGATAGAAGCGGTATAATCAAGATGGTTGTTTTAGCGGCAGCCCGGCATATCATTTGGAAAAGAAAAAATGAAATAAAGACTGACAGCAAAAGTGCCGTGTAATGCTGTTTGTTACATGATAGGATAAAGGGAAATTTCAGTTTCGGCGGCCTTGCCGCCACGTTTTTTTACAGAATATTCGGTTTGAAAGGTATTCTGCGAAGCCCGGCGGCGGCAACGCAGGGCAGAAAGGTATGGGATAAATCAATGGAAAAGAAAACAAGCGGCGCACAGATTGTGATTCCTGCACTCGCTACAAAAGGGGTTGTGCTTTTTCCGCATACGATTTTAAATTTTGATGTCAATCAGGAACGCTCCGTTCGTGCATTAAGAGAGGCGGCAAACGGAGACCGGAAAATCCTGCTGGTCGCGCAGAGAGACATTGCAGTAGAAAATCCGGAACGGGGAGATCTTTATGAGGTCGGCGTTGTGGCGGAAATCAAGCAGCTGTATAAACGCAGTGAGTCTGAGATCCGGGTATTGGTAGAAGGGCTTTATCGCGCGCGTATTTTGGACACAGTAGAGGAAGACGATTATCTTTGTTATTTGGTATGTCGTCTCCCTGCGGTCCGCCGTGTAAAAGAGATTACGCCCGAACAGGAGGCGTTGGTGCGCGGCATCAAAAACCTGTTTAATAATTACTGCCAGTTGGTACCCAAAATGTCCGAAGATATTATCATGACAGTGATGAGCGCAGAAAATCCCCATGAGATTTTTGATACGATTGTCAATAATATTTTCTTTAAACCAGCTGATAAACAGGCTTTATTGGAAGAAAACGATTTTGTTAAACGCCTGCGTTTGCTTTTTGATATTTTAAATCATGAAACAGCTATTTTATCTTTTGAAACAGAAATTTTTGATAAAGTAAAAGAGCAGATCAATCAAAGTCAGAGAGAACATTTCCTGCGGGAACAAATGCGGGTTATTTCCCAGGAATTAGGCGGCGGGGAAGGGCTGGAAGAAGAGGTTTATTCTTATCTGGATGCCATTGAAGCGATTTCCAATATCGACAGTGATTCCAAAGATAAGTTGCTCAAAGAGGCGAACCGCCTGCTCCAAATGGCGCCTGGTTCCCCGGAAAGCACAGTGATTCGCTCTTATCTGGATGCTTGTCTGGAATTGCCTTGGGATACCTACAGTAAAGACCAGCTGGATCTGAATAAGGTACAAAAAAAGTTGGATAAAGATCACTATGGCCTGCAGAAGGTCAAGGAACGGATTCTGGAAAATTTGGCGGTACGCAAACTGGTTCCCGATTTAAAATCTCAGATTATCTGTTTGGTCGGGCCTCCGGGTGTCGGGAAAACTTCGATTGCCCGTTCGATTGCAGAAGCAATCGGCCGTCAGTATGTCCGTGTTTCTTTGGGCGGCGTACGGGATGAGTCTGATATCCGGGGACATCGGAAAACTTATATCGGCGCAATGCCCGGCCGGATCATCAATGCATACCGTCAGGCTAAAACCAGAAATCCTTTAATTTTACTCGATGAAATCGATAAGATTGGCTCTGATTATAAGGGGGATCCCGCATCGGCCTTGTTAGAGGTTCTGGACGGCGAACAGAACCATGCGTTCCGGGATCATTACATAGAAATTCCATTTGATTTGAGCGATACGCTTTTTTTAATGACGGCCAATACGTTGGATACCATCCCGGCCCCTTTGCTGGACCGCATGGAAGTGATTGAGCTTTCCAGTTATACCCGTGAAGAAAAATTTCATATTGCCAAAAAATATTTATTGCCTAAGCAGATGAAAAAGCATGGATTAACAGGAAAACAGATGAAAATACGGGATGCTGTCCTGTATCAGCTGATTGATTATTATACCAGAGAGGCCGGTGTCCGCCGATTGGAGCGGCAAATCGCTTCGCTCTGCCGGAAAGCGGCAAAAGCGATTGCTGCGGATGCAGTCGAAAGTATTACCTTTACCGCTTCCAATCTGGAAGAATATTTGGGTCCCAAAAAGTATCTGACAGATGAAATTGGAAAATCCGCAGAAATCGGTTTGGTGAATGGGTTAGCCTGGACCGCAGTGGGCGGAGAAATGCTTAAGATTGAGGTCAGCGTATTGGAAGGAACCGGAAAATTGGAGCTGACCGGAAATCTTGGAGACGTTATGAAAGAAAGTGCAAAAATCGCGGTTAGCTATGTACGCAGTGTGGCAGATAGCTGGGGAATAGACAAAGATTTTTATAAGACACGAGATATTCATATTCACGCGCCGGAAGGCGCTGTGCCTAAAGATGGTCCATCGGCAGGCGTCACGTTAGTTACAGCATTGGTCTCTGCTTTGACTGGTATACCAGTTAGACATGACGTGGCAATGACCGGGGAAATTACACTGAGAGGGAAAGTGCTGGCGATTGGCGGACTGAAAGAAAAGGCGATGGCGGCGTATCGTGCAGGTGTAAAAACCGTCCTGATTCCGCGGGACAATCTGGCGGATATCAGCGAGATAGATCCGGAGGTGCGAGAGCATCTTCGCTTTGTACCGGCTGAGGTGGCAGATACTGTCCTGAAGACCGCATTACTCTCTTCTGTGAAAATCCCTACAAAGGTTTTTACTGGTAATATGTCGGAGGGAATGGTTGCATCTGACAATCGCGGCATCCGAACCGACCAGCCTTTTGAATTCCAGGAGCAGTCTTAGAAGTTTTTATTCTTGTGATTTTATAAAATTGTTATTGTGCAGACACCAGGGAAGGCTTTAGAGCAGATGTCCTGAAGAAGGAGCCGGAACGGCTCCTTCTATTTTTACCGTATGTTTTCCGGTAAACGGAGAAATGGAGATCAGGCTGGCGACTCATCCTATTAGATTTTGAATGTGAGAGGAGAATCGGCATGGACATACAGGTCGGCGATCGGCTGGAGTTAAAAAAACCACATCCTTGCGGAGAAAAATTATTTTTGGTGCTGCGTACGGGCATGGATATTAAGGTGCGTTGCATGAAATGCGGACGGGAAGTCATGACACCTCGTTCTAAAATTGAAAAGAAAATTAAAAAGATTATCCGAGAATAAGACAGTCCGTGTGCAGTATGACTTTTGTATCAGACAGACTGGATTTTTGAAAATCTATTGAAATATTTTCCTTATTGTTATATAATAATAAAAAGATCGTGAGGAAAGGTGTTGTCTGTATTTATGGTAAGTTCTACTGAAAAAGCGTTGTCAGCTATCGGGTACTTGGGGTTTTTATTTTTTATCCCGTTGGTCTGCTGCAAGGATTCTCAATATGCAAAATTTCATGCCAATCAGGGACTGATTCTGTTTATTACTAGTCTTATTGTGACGATTGTATCCAGGATCTTCGCTTTGATCCCGATTATTGGGTGGCTGATTGCACTCCTGCTTTCTATTGTGTCGCTTGTACTGTTTGCGTTTATGATTCTTGGTATTGTTAATGCCGCAACTGGTAAAATGAATCGGCTTCCGTTAATCGGCTCTCTTCAGTTGATTAAATAAGAGGAATTTTTATTACATATTTTGCATGAAATGGTGCAGTCTGCAACGACTGCACCATTTTTTGTATATGATAACAGTTTACGGAGATTGCAGAATACCAGTCGTAAACAACTCCCCCTGACACAAATATGCACTGAGGGGAGCTGTCCGACCTTGAAATGTCTATTCGCTCAGAATACGGCTTTTTCTATAAACCATATATTTCTACCAGAAAATCTTCTGCGAGATCCTGTAAATGGATTGCAGAGGCATCATGATGAAAAATGCGTTGAAGAAATAATAGAGACAGATTCTGGTTAGGGCATAAATCCCGAATCCAGAATTTCTTTTTATGATCTGTCAGACAGATATCAAATGAATTGCCATTTTGATATAAAGAGTAGGTTTTGTTTCCTTTCTTCAGTTTTGCCAAAGGGACCTTGATAAAAATTTTTGTGTGCATTTTTTATTCTTCTTTCTCTGTGTTTTACCGCGGTCCTTTTATTGTATAACTTTTATATCAAAAAGTAAATTGGAAGAACAAGAGATATTTTTAAACAAGTTTTCTGACAACTATCGACTATTTGTATAAAAATATATTACAAAACATGAAAATATCTAGAAAATTGTAGAAAAACAATGTATAATTATAAATTTAACAGAAATTTAAAAATTAAAGGACTTGACAGGATACGGTAATAACAACATAGTATCAGGATGATTTCTCCAGTATATTTTTAAGATTATTTTTCATAAATTCCACAAGCAAATCTGTTTCATTTTCTAAATGGTCCCATTTATCCGTGCATTCACCTAAATAAGATTTTTCTGCCATTTCTATCAATGGTGCAAGATCAGGTGGCAGTTTAGGACGTACCCATGCTGCGGCAACATTTTTCGGGCATATCTCTCCGGTTGCTAAGGTAAACCACATGCGGGATAATGTCAGTAATACATTTCTTTCATCGCCTTTCAGGCCGGAAATCAATCCGGGCAGAGAAGTTTGAATGGCTTTTGGTATTTCACTGTAGGGGATAAAAGGAATAAAATTTGCGGCAGGTTCTCCTTTGAGCGGCACACTATATGTTCTGGCCTGCCATAAAAGAATGGCTATATCCGGGTCATAAAATGATTGCGGAATTTTTCCTGTTTCCATTCCTTCTCGTAGCCATTCTCCATACATATATGCAGATTTGGGCGGAAACTGCCATGGTATAAGATCCTGACGATTGATGACAGTGACCTCCAGGGGACGTCGATCCATACAACCGATTTTTCCTGAAATATCCAGTAGTTGTTTTGTGATTTTTTTTCGTATGTCTGCTGCCATTTCTCCATTGATCATGATTAATAGATCTATATCACTGTTCGGATGTAAACCACCCAAAATTGCTGAACCATACAGATATATTCCCAGGAGCTGTTCCTTAAATAGTTCTTCTGCTATTGCCATGACCTGAATCGCCTGCTTGGGCAGGTTCTCCCTGTTTATTTCAATATTCATGCTACATAACTCCTTCTAACGATCATTGATTTGCGCAAGCGCGGTGATGTTAACTGTCATGTTGCGAGAGCACCGTCTGTTTCCAACTCCTTTGCGGATAAGTCTATCTGCATGTGGAATGCTGTATCTGATGGCATGATACCATGTTCGTTTCGTATAGGTAGAAATTTTGTGTTTTCCAGTGGATTTTCTGCCCTTTGGATATCCAGAACAAATAGTGAAAGACATATACTTTTAAAGTCGTTGCATACCCAGAAAAGCAGATAGCTGCTTTATGAATGGACGCGGTCTGCATATAAAAAACCGCCGAATGGAAAGGGGACAAAAGGAGTAAATAATTCAGATGTGGATCAAACTTCAATCCATCCTTTCATCAAAATCCATAACCAGTCTGGCAGAGGCTACAAAGGGTACTGTTCTGTAAAGATTATATGTGCTTTTTATAAGAAATTCGGCGGTAAATCAGTAAACCGATTAAACTGATAACAGCAGTAATTACAAATACGATGATAGCCAGCATATAATTCCCCTCGCCAATTGCATCTCCGCCGATTGTCGATGAAATAACGGATGGTATACGCGCGATACTCGAAATGATCAGAAATGAGGGTAACCGCATAGGAGTCAGACCGATAAAATAAGTAATCATATCTTTCGGGGAACCAGGAATCAAAAATAATACAAAAACCAACAGGCGCAGTTTGTCTGTATTTTTGATAAAAGAAAGAGACTGCATTTTTTCTTTTGAAATAAAAGCTTCAACCATTTTGCTTCCCCATCGTTTTGTAAAAATATAAATAATAGCGCCGCCAACAGCTGCTCCCAGTAAACACAGGCACATACCGCCTATGGAACCGAACGCATATCCGGCACTGATTTCCACCAATTCTCCCGGCATAATGACAATTACGACCTGCATACACATAATGCCTGCCATTGCCAACGCCCCAATCAGCTGATTTTGGGAAATCCATTCCCGGAGAGTCTCGGGCTGCGAAATAAAATCCAGGAGTTGCCGACCGCCGGTACAGGTAATGACACCGAATAGGATGATAATCAAACCAAGAGACACTAAGCTGATGATTTTACGGTTTCGCTGATATCTTTTGTCGTCTGGCTGAAGGAAATTTATTTCGGGAGTGTCAGATAATTTATTTACTATATTTTTTTCATCCTGCATGGTATGCCTACCTTTCTCTGGATAGATTTCATCAATTTTTATCAATAGTATCAGTATAACAGCAGGATATTACAAATATCTTCACCATTTTTTGAAGATTTCTCTACAGGATTCTTACAAAATTTTTACAAATCATATGATATTTCTAAAAGAAAGAGTTGACTTGCAGTACGAGATATGTTATAATTGTTACCGTTGATCTGGGAATATAGCTCAGCTGGTTAGAGTGCTTGCTTGACATGCAAGAGGTCGTTGGTTCGAGCCCAATTATTCCCACCAACTGTTTTAAAGAAGTCGATCGTTGTAAAAGAGATCGACTTCTTTTTTATGTGTTTACAGGATTCAATTTGTGATTTCGCACGATGTTCCGGCAGCTACGAAAAGAAAGTGATAATAGGGACATATACGTATAAATCAACCCAGGCTGTCTGATATTGAGGCGGCTTATTCGATATCTTCTGATGAATCCATCACATTTCCGATTGGATGATGACGAGAGGAAACACAAACTCAAATTGAGAGTCATAAAAAATCGGAACAAGCGTCATAGCGCTTGTTCCGACGTGGGCTTTGGTTACAAAAAAGATACCCGCTATCAGCGCGCGGGCAGAAAAGCTTTAAATACAGAAAACCTGCGGTGCGCGACTTGCTCACCGCAGGTGTGGGAAACATTGACAAAATGGATATCCGTTTCGGCGCAGGTGCAAAAGAAATCACACCCCACAAAATGAGGTGTGTGATTTGGGTGCGGCGGCTCGCCGCTGGGTTTACGCTGCAAAAAAGATACCCGCTAAAACCGCGAGGGAAAGCTATAATAAATCGAGCCCGGACGCGGGTTGCGTCCAGGCTCAGCCTGGAGCTTGCGGCCGGATTCGAACCGGCGACCTGTTCATTACGAGTGAACTGCTCTGCCAACTGAGCCACGCAAGCATTATTAAGATAAAGCTTAATTATTATATCAGATATTTTATTTAACGTCAATAGTTTGTTATGGGATTTTGAAAATTTTACTGTAACAGTATCGTTCAAGTCGAATTTATTTGAAAGGGGGACTTGCATGTATACCAAATTTATGGTAAGATAAAATAAAACGTTTACTATCATCGTTTTTGAAATATAAAGGAGGAACATTCCGATGAAATGTTTAATGAAACTGATAGGCAGTTTAATGGGGTTGGCTGTAGCAGCTGGTGTCATTGTCATAGCCATTGATTGGATTTATGAAAAATTTGGAAAGCGTTATGTTCCGTCTGAATATATGGACTAAGATATCTGGAGAGAAGAATCATTGTAGAAGGGCATGCCTCTTTAAAGGGGCATCCTCATAAAAAAGTAATTTCATGATTGCAGGACGGCATGACCTAACCATGCTGTCCTGCTTTTTTGGTGTCCAGGGATCCGTTTGTTACCGCCCTGTTCCAGTTTCAGACTAGTGAAAGATATAAAATTGCTATTACCTTGATCACTGCTTACACTGTCATTGATTGTCATCCAGTAAATCTTCTGTTTTGCAAAAAAGCGCTTTCCATGAAATAACTGACTTTTAGATAATCGCGCTTTATGGGGGCGTATAGCCAGCAGGCCCTCGGAGATAACCAGGCATACAAAGTAGTCATGTTTTCGGGATCATTGTTCCTTGTCATCATGGTTCATTCCTCCTGTAAGCGCACGTCTGGCAACAGGTTCTTTACCTGCAATCATCTGTCGGTATTGGGGGCTTAGGCGGCTTATCATCAAATCAATCAACAAAAATGGATTAGTATCCCAAACTTTCGTGTATTAAAATAATTTCAAACTCGCCAGTCATGGGTTTACCCCATAAAACAGAAAGCCCTCTACAAATTCTTTCTGGACTTTTGCAATTGTAACATCAGTCTCCTTTTAATGCGCATGGCGTTTTGGTCCCCACTCTTTTTGCATGTAAGAGGGCTGCAACATTTCGCGCTCTGTATAAGGCGCTCTCATAATCCTTTTCGATTTTATTTTCGCCTATGACAAAATAGACTTTTTCATGTCCATAGAATATTGAAGCGACTCGAGTGCCATGACCGTCAATATTGATTATTTCTCCACTTTCGGCAACTCCATTTGCAGAAGTGATATAGATAGAGGCCGCATTTGCTGCTAAACGAACGTCTTGACTTGTTTTACCTGTTGGTATTCTATGGTGCCAATAAACCTTGGTTATGTGTATTAAGAAGTTCATAAAGCTTCATTTTTTGAAGTGTTATCAAACCCCCGAAACCAATCGTTTGATGATCAATTTGAGTGTTTAAATAATTTGCAGCTTCAAAAGAAGTTTCAAAACAACTGACTGCATATCCTAATCAAATTAGTTCCTTTTAAGCAAATCAAAATCTTTGATTTTGATTTTTCTCCTCCGCAGTTCATAAATGGTGACTTTATAAATTTTTATTTATGGCCCTGTTAAAAAATTATAGCACTGCGGTGTGAATATTTCCACCATTTGGCATTCAGGTTGTATACTGTTCACTGTCTTTTCCGTTTGGTAATCAGGCGGGCACAAATAGCGAAACGGCTTGTACCTACACAATGTGTATGTATTATGGATAGATTATAATGAAACGCGGATGAAAAGCCCTTGACTTCTCATCCGCGTTTTGCTATGTCTTGTATATCAGTCATTCAGTGAGTTTACGATGAAATTTGTTATATATAGATCATTTTGTTGACTTTTAAACAGAAAAAGTGTATAATATATATAAATATTATAGCAATTTCAATAATTTTCATGATGAAGGGAGAGCTGGATATGTCAAAAAAATGCATTATTACAATTAGCCGTCAATATGGAAGTGGTGGACGAATTGTTGGAAAGAAGTTGGCTGAACTGCTGAAGATCCCTTTTTATGATAAAGAGATTATTACCATGGCTGCCAAGGAGAGCGGCTACGCAGAAGAAACATTTGAACGAGCTGCGGATGCCGCCACGCATAGCCTTCTGTATTCTCTTTCCATGTATGGCAGCGGCATGGGATTTTCCGGTCTCTCTTTGAATGATAAAGTGTTTTTAATACAGTCGGAGATCATCCAAAAAGCGGCCTTAAATTCCTGTGTCATCGTTGGGCGGTGTGCAGATTATGTGCTGCGGAAAGAAAAAAATTGTATCCATTTTTTCATTTATTCAGATATTGACAGCCGTGTGCACCGTGCCACAACCGAATATGGACTGGCAGAAGAAAAGGCCAAAGAAGTCATTTTAAAGAAGGATAAACGGCGTGCTTCTTATTACGCGTACTATACTGGTGAAAAATGGGGTCAGATAGATCGCTATGATTTGGCGATCAATAGTGACAGTATTGGCGTAGATGAAACGGTAGCTGTGCTGGGACAGTATGTGCAGGCTTGGAAAAAACGGTGATGAGAGACTGTAAAATATATAGGCGTCAGATCAACAGCGCCGCGGAATTTTCCGCGGCGCTGTTGATCTGACTATGAATTTTTTTTGTAATTTGCATCAAAAAAGCTTTGGAAAACACCCATAAAAAAGTCGGTTTTCTTTTTTCGATAAAATAGATAGATGGGAATGCAAAGCAGTAAAGCGCCAATCAGGCAAACAATCATATCCTGCATCGTGTCATTGACACCCGTATCCAACACGTGCTGCGGATCTGTGCCTAAAATAAAATGAATCGCGTATTCATAGATTTCCCAAATAACTGCAATGGAAAGAGCAAATGATATACAGAAGTAGGTAACCATTTTGTAATCCATGCTTTCAATTTTTTTAACCGGTTTGAGAAGATAGTAACATCCGATACCGATCAAGCCAAAAAAAACGCCGGATAATGTGTGAACGAATTTATCATAGAACAGCAGTAATTTATAGCCATTAAAGACCATGCCGATTGTAAATGCCAGGAAACTAAAAGTATACACCATAAACGTCAGACTAGGGACTGCCTGTAGCTTGAATACTTTATATGCCAGCGGGGGAATGGCAAGAAATGCAATAGACGCAAAAGCCAGCATGATATAATAGGGGGTGGAACAAAAAATATTATAGATTCCAACGCTGAGACCAAGAATCAGAAAAATGGCAATCCATATATAATTCAGTTTTTGAAACGTCTTTTCTTTCATGTACAATCTCTTTTCCTCCATTTCGAAGATCTTCAATATTTGTAAACACGAGAGATAGTGTATCACATTTAGGCTGTAGACTGCAAGACTTTTTCAGATTTATTTTTATTCTATTTTTCTTCGGGCATCTGAAGGACGGGTTCCTGTCCGCTGACGACAATATGTGTATAATGATCGGGAATCTCTCCGACAATCACTGTATCCCCCAGCATAAAGTCCAGAGAACATTCGGTTGATTTGAGAAATCCCGGAATAATCGCCGAGATGGTTACTGTAACGGATAAGCGGAGTTCATGCCGTGTTTGGTTGATCCCTGCGCTTTCAAAAGTACTTAGAATCTGGGTTGTGACATATCCGCTGGGGACAGCATGCAGTGTAATGTCAGGTCCCCGTCCGGCCAGCAGGGTAATACCCGAAAGAGTACCAACAGGGATTTTTACAGGCTGATTTTCCATTTCTCCTAAACTTTTGATAATAGCCTGAGTGATTCTTTCTTTTGTAATATTCAGCATTGCCATATCATTTTCAATGGCGCGAACGTTTTGCTGATCATCATAAACCAGATGCACCAATTCCTGATAAGAAGGTGCTGATCTTTCGATCTCTTCATAGAAGGCATGATTGATTGTCTGCACTGCCAGAAGCTTTGCCTGATGTAAAATGATAGTCTCTACGGTGGGACGCATGAATATGTCTATCAGAAGAACCAGGATTAAAAGCAGACCACCTGCAATCAGCATTTTCGCACCCAAGATGCGGCGTTTGGATTTCTTTTTGGCAGGCGGCGCGGATGCGGCGCGAATCCCGTAATTGGCCGGCATAGCGATTGTACCTTCTTTCCGGATAGTTTCTATATCTATCCCATTATATGAGCCGGTTATGCAGATGCTACGGAAATCAAAGAAATTTTACAAAAATTTCTTTGATAATATTGAAACATATGATAAAATATAATCAATAAAAATGAGGTCTTATAGAGATTGTTTTTGTTTTATTTGATAGAAACTGCTGGCATGCAGGGTGGTTGCTGCATATATGCAGGAAAAAAGGAAACAGACCATTTTTGTCAAAAATCGAGAATCCAAAATGAAAAAAGGAGAACAAGTAATTTGATGCAGTTACAGCAAGCAGAGCAGCGTGCTCAGGAATTACGGGAACAGTTAAATTATCATAGTCATTTGTATTATGTGCTGGACGCACCGGAAATAGAAGATGATGCATACGACCAGATGTTACGGGAACTGGAGATGTTGGAAAATGCCTATCCAGAGCTGGTGACGCCGGATTCTCCGACCATGCGTGTCGGAGGTGCCGTGGGATCCAGTTTTGAAAAGGTTGTCCATGCTGTGCAGATGGGTAGTCTGCAGGATGTATTTGACACGGAAGAATTACGGGCATTTGACACGCGGGTGCGGGAAAAAATTGAAAACCCTGTCTATATTGTAGAACCTAAAATTGATGGACTTTCTGTTTCACTGGAATACACCAATGGTGTTTTAACCCGTGGATCGACTCGTGGCGACGGTTTTGTTGGAGAAGATGTAACCCAGAATCTGAAAACCATCCGATCTATTCCTTTACGTTTACAACAGGATATTCCCTTTTTGGAAGTACGGGGGGAGGTCTATATGCCGCGTGAAAAATTTGCGCAGGTAGCAGAACAGCAGGAATTAGACGGCAAAGAAACTTTTAAAAACCCACGTAATGCAGCGGCTGGCTCTCTGCGGCAAAAAGATGCAAAAGTTGCTGCTTCCAGAGGACTGGATATTTTTATTTTTAATATTCAACAAATCCGGGGAGTCGAGCTGACGGGTCATAAAGAATCACTGGATTTTTTACGGACACTGGGTTTTAAAGTGATTTCCGGGTATCAGGCATTTACAGAGATAGATGCGGCAATTGAAAGAGTCAAAGAAATCGGGCAGAACCGCGCTGGATATAGTTATGACATTGACGGAGCGGTGATTAAAGTGGATCGCTTTGCTGATCGGGAGGTTTTAGGCAGTAATACGAAATATCCACGTTGGGCTGTTGCGTTTAAGTATCCTCCGGAGGAGAAAGAGACTACTTTGTTGCAGATTCATGTTAATGTAGGGCGTACCGGCGTTTTAACTCCGACCGCGGAGTTTGAACCGGTTCAGCTGGCTGGTACGACCGTCAGCAGGGCAGTTCTTCATAATCAAGATTTTATTACGCAGAAAGATATTCGAATCGGCGATCGGATTGTCGTTCGGAAAGCTGGAGAAATTATCCCTGAAGTTTTACGTTCGGTATCCCATGCGCCGGACAGTATACCTTATTTTTTGCCGGATACCTGTCCGGAATGTGGTGCGCCGGTTGTTCGTTTGCAGGGAGAAGCAGCGGTTCGGTGTGAAAATCCGGAGTGTCCGGCAACCCGACTGCGCAACCTGATCCATTTTGCCTCAAGAGATGCTATGGATATTGAAGGATTGGGGGAAGCCGTTGCGAAACAGTTGTCAGAGAAAGGGCTGGCTGTCTCTCCGGCAGACCTGTATAGTTTATCTAAAAACGACTTGCTGACACTGGAAGGGTTTGCAGATAAATCTGCCGATAATTTGCTGCTGGCCATTGAACGTTCGAAATCCAATGATTTATCCCGTCTGCTCTTTGCATTAGGGATTCGGAATGTCGGACAAGCTGGTGCAAAGCTGCTGGCTGAAAGATTCGGATCGCTGGATGCAATTATAGAAGCACCACCAGAGCAAATTGCTGCAATTGAGGGATTCGGGGATGTAATGGCGCAGAGCGTAGCGGTTTATTTCCGCTTGCCGCAGAGCCTGCATATGGTAGAATCTCTGCGGGCGGCCGGTGTTAATTTCCTGGCGGAACAAAAAATCAAGGGAAATACCCTGGAGGGCCTGACCTTTGTACTGACAGGGACGTTACCCACATACAGCCGGGAGCAGGCCAAGGAAATTATTGAATCCCTTGGTGGGAAAACAGCCGGCAGCGTTTCCAAAAAAACCAGCTATGTACTGGCTGGAGAGGATGCAGGCAGCAAACTGACCAAGGCCCAGGAACTCGGCATAGCCATTATTGATGAGGCAGAATTTCGAAAACTGGCCGGTATCGAGCCGATCGCATAATAAAAAATTTATTGGACAATGGTCTGTATCATGACAGGAAAGGAAGCGATAGAAATGGCATTGAAAATATTAGTTGCAGAAGATGAGACAAGGCTTAATTATCTGGTCTGTAATTATTTAAAAGGCGCAGGATATGAAGTAGTCGGTGTAACGGATGGGGAAGCGGCGCTGGATGCATTTTATACCAACTATTTTTCTCTGGTCATTTTAGATATTATGATGCCGAAAATGGACGGCCTGGAAGTATGTCGGGAAATTCGAAAAGAGTCCAATGTACCGATTGTGATGTTGACAGCGCGGAATACGGAATTTGATGAGCTGCGGGGATTTGAAACCGGGGCGGATGAATATATTGCCAAACCGTTCAGCCCCAAGATTCTGGTAACCCGGGTCAACAGCGTACTGAAACGTGCCGGACTCCTGCAGGATAATGAAATAGTCCTTGGAAAATTAAAGATTCATCTGCGGGAACACAATGTATATGTAGAGGAGAAAAAAATACCGCTGACACCAAGAGAATATGATTTATTAAATTATCTGGTCACCAACAAAAATTTGGTGCTGAGCCGGGAACAGATTTTAGGAGCCGTCTGGGAATATGATTTTGATGGCGATGCGCGTACAGTGGATACGCATATTAAATGTTTACGCGCCAAACTTGGGGAGTGTGGGGATTATATTAAGACGGTCCGAAAATATGGTTACAAGCTGGAAGTACCGGAAGATGAGACAGCCTGTACGGAGTAGATAAGGGAAAAAAGGATATGAAAAGACTTTTTCTGCTGTGGACCGCTTTTTTTTCAGTGCTGGCACTGACTATGAAACGGAGCATCAAATCCAAGCTGTTTTTCATTATTGCCAGTGTTTTGACAATGCATATATTGATTTTGCTTCTGTTTGGTTCAACTGCCATGGAAAGTTTTTATTCCTATAACAAGGAAAAAGAGCTGCGATACCAACAGAATGTTTTGGCAACAGCATATCTTTCCAACAATGAAGCGCTTCTGCCGCCTAAAATCAATGCTTGTGAGACGGAAAACATCAATATTTTTATTTTTATCCGGATTGATGATGAAACGTTTATCCAGATGTATAATTCCCGTTCTCAGGAAGGACAGCCGCGAATCAATACCCGCGCTTGGTATATGCTGGTCACACAGATCGGCTTGTTTGACAGACTGTCACCTGGGGGAGAGCCAATTATTGCTGATTATCTGGGGGACTCGACCGGCTCGATTCAGCTGTATTCACAGATTGATGAACATACCTATCTGTTTTTGGAAACACCCAAAGAACATATTGAAACCAATGCGAGTCTGGCATTGCAATTCTCGATTTATGCTTCATTGTTTACATTAATGCTGGGGATGATCGTCACGTATTTTATCTCTTCCAGAATTACGGAACCGATCCGGAGAATTGATGCGGCGGCCAAGAAAATCTCTAATATGGACTTTTCTGAAAGATGTCCGGTGACCAGCGAGGATGAAATCGGACAGCTGTCGGAGAGCATCAATATCATGTCTGATAAACTCAAAACCAATATCGATCTGCTGAAAAAAGATTTGGAAAGAGAAGAACAGACCAACCGGATGCGTCGGGATTTTATGGCGAATGTTTCCCATGATTTTAAAACGCCGCTGTCTTTGATTGCAGCCTATACGGAGGCGATTCGGGATGGTGAAGGTTCTGAAGAGGAAAGACAGGAATACTGTGATATTATTATTGAACAGAGTAATACGATGAGCCAGTTTGTGACACGTCTTTTAAGCCTTTCCAAGCTGGAAAGCGGGATGGCTTCTTTTGATATGAGCTTTTTTTCCATCAATGACGTAGTCGCAACGGTGATTAAAAATCATAAACTTCTTTTGCAGCAAAAAGAAATTCATTATACTGTGCAGACAGAAGATGAGTATATTGTACAGGGAGATTACAATCAGATTACCCAGGCGTTTACCAATTTGCTGGAAAATGCCATTAAGTACGTGGATGAGAAAAAGGAAATCCGTGTAGCTATTCGGGAGGCCGATGAAGAAGGCAAAATCGGTGTTTTTGTTTACAACTCATCCCCACCACTTCCTGATGAAGACCAGGAGCACCTTTTTGACGAATTCTATAAAAGGGACAAATCCCGCGGGGCGGACAGCAAAAGTTATGGACTGGGTCTGGCTATTTTTCGCGCGATTATTGCAGGACATCAAGGCTCATATGGCGTTTACAACATTGACGAAGGCGTTGTATTCTGGTTTGAACTGAATAAAGAGGAGTTGTAGGGCATGTGGGAAATAGAGATATTGGGTTTTACAATATATCAGCTTTTTTACTATTTTATGATCTATAGTATCCTGGGATGGACGATGGAGACCATCCTGGTCAGTTCCAAGGAGAAGCATTTTGTAAACCGCGGCTTTTTAAATGGTCCTCTCTGCCCGATTTACGGGTTTGGCATGTGTTTGATCATTATGGTGCTCACACCTTATCAGGACCGGTTGACAGATGTTTTCCTTGGTGGTATGCTGTTGGCGACCGCTTTGGAGTATTTTACGAGCTGGTTGCTGGAAAAGTTATTCCACACCCAATGGTGGAACTATGATGATCATCGGTTTAATCTACACGGAAGAGTATGTTTAGATATTTCTTTGGCTTGGGGTGTCCTGTCTTTAGTCATCATGAAAATTGTGCAGCCATTTGTTGCGGCCCTGGTTGATTATATTCCGTATACATATGGCAAGATTTTGGCAGTCGCTCTGTTGGTATATTTGATCGGTGATATGATCGTATCTGTATACAGTGCGCTGAAACTGGCAAATAAACTGATGTCTTTTGAAAAAATTCGGGCGGATCTGCAGTCTGCTTACGAGCAGAGTCATCTTGCGGAAACATTGGGAGACTGGAAAGAACGCTTTGCTGACAGTCGTCTTTCTGAAGTGCTTAATGAACTCACCGAACGTTCTAAAGAATGGCCAGAGCGAACCGGAAAAAATCTAAAGCAATTTCGTGTTCAGTTAGAGGAAATTAAAAAGAGATATCATATGGGAGAACGTCTGCATGTCCTGGGAGGAAAGCGGTTGACAAAAGCTTTTCCGCATTTGCGTGTATCAGATCTTGTAGAGAGAATCGAAAAATATAAAGAGGAAAAGAAAAGCAAGTAAAGAATCAATGGTTGTATGAATTTTTCAATGCATGATCTCTTTAGCGCATTGTGTGCTTCTGGTTTATGCAGAGGAGAACTTTTCAAAAATATACGTTGGTTCGAAATTTGGATATAATCCTTAAGAATGATCTAATGATTTGCCTTCTGGTCTTTTATTAAGAGTTATTTTGTCTTTCAAAGAGTATTCCAATAAAATCAAAGATGAATGACTGGCATCAGAATTCATACTGGTGGGCGACGGATTAGGTTTGTAAAGATATCGGGCACAGACTCAATGGCATAATCTTTACTTTTCTCCATATGATGAAGTAAAGCATGTCAAGTGCTGTGAATGGTTGGAGGTTGGAAAAACAGATGAAAAAATTATGGCCGCAGCTACAACTTTTTTTAAAAGGCATCGCCATTGGCATCGCTACCTTGGTACCAGGGGTTAGCGGAGGGACTATGGCAATTTTATTAGGTGTCTATGACAGAATGATTCACGCAGTCAGCTCTTTATGGAAAAACCTCAAAGCCAATCTATGCTTCCTGGGAATTTTGGGTTGCGGTGGGCTAGTGGGTATTCTTCTATTTAGCCGCTTACTGGAGTGGGCTATGGCGTCCTTTCATTTTCCAATGATTTATCTGTTCCTGGGGATTATTTGCGGCGGAATTCCTGTGTTATACCGCAAGACCAGAACTCCGGGCAGAAAGCTTTCCGATTTGCTGTACCTGGCAGTTGGTGCTGTTTTGGTGGTGCTGATGACTATGCAGCCGACTACATTGTTTCAGTTAGCGACCGGGAATGGTTGGCTGAACGCTGTGTTTTTAGTTTTTGCCGGCGTGATTGTCGCAGTCGCTTTGATTTTACCGGGAATCAGCACTTCTTTTATGCTGTTAATGCTGGGGCTGTATGATTTGACATTAGATGCGGTGAATACCTTGAATTTATTTTATCTGGTTCCATTGCTTGGAGGGGTGCTGCTGGGGGTATTGGGAACCGCACGCATTTTAGAAAATCTGCTGAATAAATATCCGGAAAAAACTTATATGTTAATTTTAGGGTTTGTCTTGGGCTCTTTGCCGGAAGTATTTCCTGGTATCCCACAAGATATTGCAACAATTATCTTTTCATTGCTGGCCTTTGCACTTGGTTTTTCTCTCATACGGTTGATGCAGTTTGTTGATCCGGAAGCAAATTCCTAGATGAATTAAAAATACCCTTGCAAGGATGTTGGCATCCTTGCAAGGGTATAGCTTTTATCAAGGCAGATGGAATACAAAAAGGATGTCCTATATATCTCCATCCGTTGTAGAGATAACACCTGCGGAAAGTTTCCATGCAAGGATGCGCCGGACACTGTCATCAATCCGTTCTTCCGAGATCTCTTCGGACTGTACTGCATTTAAAACGGCCTGAAAGTTTTGTTGATAGTCGGAAATGACAATCAGGTCATTTCCCGCTTTCAGCGCTTCCAGTGCCGGCGTTTCCGTGCCGCTGTATTTTTTGATTGCGTCCATATCCAGATCATCGGTAAGGATTAGACCAGTAAAACCAAGGGAGCGAAGTTTTTCATGGACGGTCGCAGAAATAGAGGCAGGAAGAGAAGGATCCACACTCTCAATGATATTATGGCTGACCATGATGCAGGGAACGCCGGCTTCAATACCAGCGAGAAACGGAAGCAGATCTTCCTGTTCAAATTGTTGCCATGGACGGGAATCCAAAGCAACTCCGGTGTGCGTATCCCGGTTATTTCCATATCCCGGAAAGTGCTTTAACGTACAGGATAATCCGGCTTTCAGCGATTCGGTCACAACAACTTTTATATATTCTGCCGTTTCTTCTGCCGGCTGTCCGAATGTACGGTTATAGATATAATCTTCCGGATTTACAGAAACGTCTGCAACAGGCGCAAGATTCAGATGGATGCCAAGCGATTGAAGCAACATGGCTTTTTGGCGCGTATCCTCAGCAATGGCTTCCATTCCTCCGGCTTGATACAAATCCTGTGGAGAGGGAAAAGGCGTGTCTGCGAAAGCAGGGAATTTGCTGATCCGTACAACGGATCCACCTTCTTCATCGACAGCCAGCAACAAAGGAATTTTCGCTGCCGCTTGATATCCGGAGAATATTTCCCGAATAGAATCTGGTGTTTGATTCTCGAAATCTTCAGCAAACAGAACAAAACCACCGATATGAGTTTCTGTAATCGCTTTCAAAGCTTCGTCTCCCCGGGGACAACGAACAAGAAACATCTGTCCGACTTTTTCCTCCAAGGTCATCTGAGAAAGAATTTGTTCAGCGGCTGGATAAAAATCCGCGAATAAATCTTCTGACGGTTCTTGATTCATGGTAGAAGATTCCTGTGAAGAAGAACTCTGTGGTTCAGAAGAGGAGGGTGTAATATTCGCACTGCTTTCAGCGGCCGTGGAAACCGCAGGGTCAGACGACGCAGCTCCTCCTTCAACGGGCTGGCAGGCAGTCAGAGCGCTGCAACTCAGGGACAATATACATAGAACGAAAATAAATTTTTGAAGCAAAATGGAAACCTCCTTGCCATTTCAGGGTTGATTTTTTTAGTATAGCAGATTTTACGCTATTTGTGTGGATAAAAGGAATAAATTTTTGAAGGATTTGGATTTAAATTTGGAAGCTGTATTGAATTTCTATAGGGAATATGATAGAATGTAAGCAATCTGGTTTAAAAATTTTTATAGTTTTTAAACTTTGAGTGTTCCGCAGCGGACAAGATCTGTCTCTGCAGAATCTACAGGACTGAAAAGAGGAGTGTTTGCAGAAATGAAATATGGTTTTTTTGACGAAGTAAACAAAGAGTATGTGATTACTCGTCCGGACACCCCGGCACCGTGGGCGAACTATTTGGGTTCTCCGGCATACGGCGCCATTGTGACCAATAATGCCGGCGGATACAGCTTTGTACAGAGCGGCGCAAACGGAAGAATCATTCGTTATCGGTTTAACAATCAGGACGATCCCGGCCGTTATATCTACCTCCGTGACCAGGAAAGCGGCGATTTTTGGTCTGCGTCCTGGCAGCCGGTTGGCAAAGACCTGGATCTTTATAAAAGCGAATGCCATCATGGTACTGCTTATACCAATATGGTTGCCGATTATTCAGCGATTCACTCAGAAGTACTGTATTATGTGCCGTTAGGACAGACTTATGAAGTATGGAGACTGAAAGTAACCAATCAGGATACCAAAGAAAGAAAACTTTCTGTTTTTGGCTTTGTAGAGCTGACCTGTGACAGCAACTATAACCAGGATCAGGTGAATCTGCAGTATACACAGTTTATTACCCGAACCTACTTTAAAGGTGACAAAATTATTCAGACCATCAACGAAAACTGCGGCATTGATGAAAACGGTTCCAACCATAGAGAGCGTTTCTTTGGCTTAGCGGGCGCACCGGTCCTTTCCTATAATGGAGACCGTGAAGCATTCCGCGGTATGTACAGAACATATGCTAACCCCAAAGCGGTTGTTGAGGGAAAATGCGATAATGTATTGAACTACAACGCAAACCCCTGCGGCGCATTGCAGACAGAACTGATTTTGGCTCCGGGAGAAACCAAAGAGGTTGCTTTCCTGCTTGGACAGCGCAACGAACAAGGGGCCAATGAGGTTCTCGCTAAATATAAGGAACTTTCTGTTGTAGATAAAGAATGGAAAGAGCTGAAAGATTACTGGCATGGAGAGCTGAATAACTTCCAGGTAAAAACACCGGACGAGCGGTTTAACAGCATGATTAATACCTGGAATGCGTACCAGTGTTTTATTACTTTTATTTGGTCTCGTGCTGCCTCTCTGAGCTACTGTGGAGAAAGAAACGGTTACGGTTATCGTGATACAGTGCAGGATATCCAGGGTATTATCCACTTGGATCCCGAAATGGCCGGAAAACAGATCCGGTTTATGCTGTCCGCACAGGTCGATAATGGCGGCGGCCTTCCGTTGGTTAAATTCAACCATAATCCGGGCCATGAAGGGACTCCGGATGATCCGGAATATGTAAAAGAAACCGGCCATCCGGCATATCGTGCGGATGATGCGCTCTGGTTGTTCCCAACGATTCTTAAATATATTTCTGAAACCGGAAACAGAGAATTCCTGGATGAAGTGATTCCATACTCCAATAAAGGGGAAGGCAGTGTATACGAACACCTGCAGAGAGCGATTAATTTCAGCATGGAGCGTTTAGGGGATCACAATATGCCGGCTGGTCTTCATGCAGACTGGAACGACTGCCTGCGTATGGGTAAAAAAGGTGAGTCTACCTTTGTTGCGATGCAGTTATATTATGCTATGACGGTTCTGCGCGGGTTTGCAAAAGACCGTGATGACCAGGAATATGTGGCTTACCTGGATAAAGTCCAGGCTGTTCTGGGCGAATCGATTCAGAAGAATTGTTGGGAAGGCGACCGCTTTATCCGCGGTATCCGCGAGGATGGTGTGGTTGTTGGTTCCAAACATGATCCGGAAGCAAGCATGTGGCTGAATCCCCAGTCCTGGAGTGTCATCAGCGGCTTGGCAACAAAAGAGCAGGCTGAGGCTGCCATGGAGAGCGTGCATCAATTGCTGAACACCAAATACGGCGTCCGTCTTCTGGCTCCTTCTTACAGACGGCATGCATTTGACGGTGCCTTGATGCTTCTGTTCAATGGTTCTACCAAAGAAAACGGCGGAATTTTCTCTCAGAGCCAGGGATGGGCGATTCTGGCAGAATCTCTGCTTGGCCATGGTAATCGTGCTTTTGAATATTTTGCAGAAACCAGTCCGGCGTCTATGAATGATCATGCAGAAATTCGTAAGCTGGAACCCTATGTACACGGTCAGTTTGTAGAAAGCGTTGACAGCCCGTTTGAAGGCCGTGCGCACGTGCACTGGTTGACCGGTACAGCTTCTACGGTTATGGTTGGCTGTGTAGAAGGTATTCTGGGTATGCATCCGGATATGTACGGATTGCGTATTGCTCCGGCTATTCCATCTTCCTGGGACGGCTTGGAGATTTATAAGAATTTCCGTGGCAAAAAGCTTAATATTAAAATTGAGAACCGCTCTCATGCGGAAAGCGGTGTCAAAGAACTGTATCTCAATGGAGAAAAAATGCCGGAAAATTATGTGCCGGCTGCTCAGATGCAGGATGTCAATGACGTTTTGGTTGTTATGTAAAAATATTGAGCTCTATAAAACCGCCCTCTTTGTCATGCAAAGAGGGCGGTTTTTTCAATATAAAATATCGGTTACGGTAAGCGGGCAATCAGAAATTTAATCGGAATATTTTGGGAGGTAAAAAATTGTTCATGTTCTGTAGTGATATTTTCTGTAAAATTACTGTGCAGAAGATCACGAGTCAAATAGGTAATGGTAAAACCGGTAGACTCAAAATAGGAGATGGAATCTTCAAATAGTTCCGTATCATCTGTTTTAAATCGAATTTCGCCGCCATGTTTCAAAAAGGTTTTATATCTTTCCAGCTGTGCCGGATGGGTCAGGCGCCGTTTTTTGTGCTTGCCTTTCGGCCAGGGATTGCAAAAATTAATATAAATTCGGTCCACCAAGTCCTGATCAGAAAGAATGAGCTCAATTCGCCGGATATCAAAGAACAAAAGTCGGACATTTTGAATCGGTGCAGGGTTGAAGAGGGCTTCTATATTTCTTTTGGCCAATCCTAAAATTGTATAATTGATATCAATTCCAAGATAGTTAATATTTCTATTTTGTTGGGCAAGGGCCGAAAGGAATACCCCTTTGCCGCACCCCAGATCTAATTGGATCGGATGGTGGTTCTGAAATTCGTCGGCCCAATGTGTGCGCAGGGATAAAGGATCCTGCACAAAAAAATGACACTGTTCCAATTCTGGACGCGCCCATTTTTTATTTCTCATTCGCATGTTCTGAAGTCTCCTCAATGATAATTCAAAGTATTTTCATACAAGTATATCATATCTGCATAAAGGATTCAACGTATGCGGTCGGGCAATATCGGCTCTATCCGGTAATTTTGCAGAAAATATAAAATAATTGAGAAAACCATTGACAAATTACAAGATTTCGTGTAAAATAGTTATCGTTGTTGAAATGTTAGAAAGTAAAATATTACGAGGTATGGTTCGGCCTGGCAGATGATTTGGTATATTGAGTCTATATGGCTGGGACGACGGTAGCCAGTAATGGATCATTAAAGGGTCTTTGTATAATTGAATGTTTAGAAAAATCGGGAATTAGCGCAGTTTGGTAGCGCGCTTCGTTCGGGACGAAGAGGCCGCAGGTTCGAATCCTGTATTCCCGACCACTAGACTGAGCCTGGACGCAATTCGCGTTCCGGGCTCAGTTTTTAATTTTGGCCTGTTCACTCGCGCTTATGGCAGGTATCTTTTTTGTCAACGCTTTTCAAATAAGAGAAATTCACGTTTGTGAGTTCCTCTTATTTTTTATGTCGAATTTGACCGGGGATGGGATAAGAACGCCATTGAGGACTGTCCAAGTGAATAGTCGGGTCTGCCACCGGCTTTTGCCGCAGCAAAAGTAAATCCGGCTAGCATAACCAGGGAAAAACCATCGGTTTTTGTCTATTCTTTTTTTATGCGGACTTGCAAGTGTGAAATTCTAAAAGGGGACTCAAATTGACAAAATTCTTATAGGATTTTCTGCCGTACAAGGATTGGAGTGCGATTCATTTTTTATATCATGAAAAATATTGAATGAACATTCCTTTGGATTTATCACTTTTTGATCTTATTTTATGGCCCGTCGACACCCATCCAGACCGTTATTGAGATTTTGTATTCTCTTTATATAGCACAGATTGTATAATATAACCCCCTACGCCAGCAACAAGACATACAATGCCAACAATCCAATACCAACCGGACAGGGAATTGGTAGTGCCATAGATCTCCAGTACGCCTTGTAGAATACTACCCACTGTAAGTGTTGCAATGCCGGAGTGATATAGATTGCGCACAAGGATATTTGGATATTTTTGCACCCGTCCCTGGCTCAGAAGCATAAATGGCAGCGTGCCACCTGCAAGGGGAAAGACAAACGCATAGACCATGTAAAAGGAGTAAACCTCATGGCTGAACATTTCATATATCGCTCCAAAAAGTACGCAGAAAAGTGAAAGGATCAAATACACCAGCGCTGTTTTAGCAGCCTGTTTCTGCGTCTGGTCAATATCCGATGTATACAATGTCGCTCACACTCCTTTCCCGAATGCTTTTTCCGTTTGTGGTCGGCTTGTTGATGACCTCTCCGTTAAAATACATAGTGGAAGAACCGCCGCCGTCCAGGTTATAGGCCGTCTGAACACCAAGAGATTGCATGAATACCGCCAACTCATAAAGGGAGAGCCCCTCACTTTCCTCGGTTCTGCCATCCGATACCACAAACAAATAATGCAATTCATCCACTATACCGATGGCCGTACGGGGATTGCTCGTTTTGGCCTTGCCGACCTCATCTTTCTCGGATACCGAAATCTGGCCATCTGTCACCAACGCGGGTCCAAAAGAAATAATTTGTTGTGCCCCGTCATTGAGGAGCTGTTCTGCTGAAACATCGGTTTCCGTGATAATGGCAAACGAGCCGTCTGCATAGATAACCAAATCCTCCCGTTCTTTTGCGGCTGTATTCCGGTAAAGAATGCCATTTCTCAAAACATAGCCGTTTTCCTGCGAACCGTAATAATCTCCATTGATTGCCAGAATTGCATCGTTTTTTTCTGCAATCTCGGACGTCTTTTCTGTGACATTTCGTCCATAGGCTCCATTTGCAAAAGCCGTTTTTAAATATTCTGCCGAAGATATCCGTACGTCTGCCACATAGATGGTGGTAGCTTTTTCCCGATATTCGGTAATAGTCACAGAAATATGACTGTCCTCATAGGAATTTACAGTTGTTACAGCCGCTCCACTCTCTTCCGATGTGTCGCTGTCGGAGATATTTTCTTCTGAGAGTTCTGAAACAATTTCCCCATCTTCGGAGGGGACGGTCTGATAAACACGGGTTATGACAAAGGTATCCATCAAAATATAAATTGTCAATGCAGTTAGGAAGATACCATATATAATTCCCCAAAGATATTTTTTCAATATTACCGGACACCCCTCTTTCGGAAAATGATCAATCTTTGTACAATCCAGCTGAACAGAAAGAATATGGTTTCTGTAGCTATTTTTGCTAGCATCTGATGTATCCCGCAGAAGGTTACCAGCAGTTCCAGCACAGCGGTATTGCCAATCAGGATGATGACGGCCAAAAGGAAATATTTGATCGCAGCTTTTGCTATATTTTCTTTATTTTTAAACACAAACCTGCGGTTAAGGGTAAAGTTGACACTTGCACTGATGACCCGTGCACCGATGTTGGACAGCAACAGATGACCGGTCATAAACAGGAGCAGACTGTATATCCCATAGTCTACGAGAAATCCAATCAAGGAAGATACTGAAAACTTTAAGATTTCCCGATAAATTCGCGCGGAATCCCGCAGCGTATCAAAATGGGAGGCAGAGTTGTTGTCGATATAAATAGTGTCAATTGTCTGCTCTTTGATTTTGATTTTTTCACGGGCACAATAAAGGAGTACATTCATTTCGTACTCATATCGCTCTCCGGGAATGGAGAGCAGGATTGGTACCATCGAGATACTGAACGCCCGAAGTCCTGTTTGTGTATCATGTACATTCAGTCCGGTGGAAATCCGATAAATCCAACGTGTGACTGTATTTCCAAACCGGCTGCGCAGCGGGACGTTTCTTTTTAGATCCCTGCTGCCAAGGATCAAGACACCGGGATTTTCTTCTGCTGTACGGCACAAGGCAACCGCGTCCTCCACACGATGCTGTCCGTCTGCGTCAACAGTAACGGCAATTTTTTCAGCACCATAGTTTTCAAGAATATAAGAAAGCCCTGTTTTCAATGCGCGTCCCTTTCCAGCGTTCTCCGTATGGTGCAACACCTTTGCGTATTGTGCACAGCGGTTAAACAGAGTTTTGTATGCCTCTCCGCTGCCATCATCTACCAGAACGACTAAAAGCCCCGATGAATTCAATTCCTGTACCAGATCTGTGAGAAAAATTGTTGGTTGATAGGCGGGAATCAGGGCAACATAACGGCCTTGCAAGGCTGTCACCTCACTTTCTCAGATAATAACCAAATCGCAATATGCTTAGCTTGCTTTTATTTCACTCGAAATGTTTCCTGCTGTAATCGAATAGGTTTGACCGGAGACGATATCCGGACTGCTGAGAATCACCACATTGAAAGACAATTCCGGTGTATAGGAGATTAACACATTGCCGTTTTGGTCTGTGAGGGTGATTTCTGTCCCAGCGGACTGATTTTCCACCCTGATTGATATAACACCTTGCTCCGAATCGCTGAAAGTCTGCGCCATGTTGGCAGCGCCTGTTCCAATGAAGGTACCACCGGTAATGACTGCGCTGGTATCATAATCCAGTGTAGCAGTATCCCCCTGAGTGGGCCCCACAACGACCGTATATCCTCCGGAAATGGTCAGAGAACCGTTGGCATCAATCCCATCACCGGAAGCATTGATATACAATGTCCCCTCGGAAATCGTGATGCTGCCGTTGGAGGAAGAGGACATACCGCCGCCCGGACCGCCACCCTTTCTGCCGGAGCCATTACCGAACATGGCATCCCGTCCTCCTGTTGTGCCGCTGGAATCGGTGCCACCGGCGGCATTCAGACCGTCGTCGCTGGATACAAGGGTAATATCGCCGCCCTGTATGTCAACATCTAGAGCTTCTAACCCTTCATAACTTTCCGTGATGTTGATAGTGCCTGCTGTGACAGTCAGGGTTTCTTCTGCGTGGAAGGCATCGTCTCCCGAAGCGATTGTAAAAGTACCACCGTTTATGGAAAGTGAGGCATTGGAATGTATGGAATCATCTGCGGAATCAACCGTGAAACTGCCGCCTGTAATCGTTAGATTGCCTGTAGACTTCAGTCCTTTCATACTGGTACTGCTGTCATCGGTTGTTGTGATCGATTCTACAGACTGTCCAGGGTTTCTGCCGCCACGGAATCTGCCCCAGGAATCGGAAGACTGATTGGAGCCGTTCTCACTGCCGCCGCCTGTAAGAATTTGAAAGGCGCCATCCTGAATCTGCATATAGGCTCCGGCGCTGACACCGTCGCCTTCCGCTTCGATGTTTATAGTGCCGCTCGCGATATAAACAAATCCAAGGGAAGCATCGTCGTTATTTTCTGCATGCACGCCGTCCTTTCCAGCATCCACTGTAAGAGAGGTTTCCCCGGTAATCCTTACGCTGTCATTGGCATTGAGACCGTGAGAAGCAGATGTAACGGAATAAGTGCCACCGGTAATCACAAGATCATCGTTGGAGGCAATCCCGTGTCCTGCAGGGGAGATGACCGCGAGGGAACCGGAGCCATTCAGAGTTAAGTCCTGTTTGGAATAGAGGGCGGCGTCGATATTTTCATCATCTATAGCTTCAAAAGAACCGCCGTTGGAAAGAGTATTCTCACTGTTGTCCGCCAGAGTCACAAAGACCTTATCTGCTTCCCGGATATATAAGGGTGCGGAAGTTGCGCTGGTGATGCTGGCACCGTCCAGTACCAACTGAAGTTTTGCTGTATCGGGAGCATCTACGATAATCATTCCGTTATCCAGGACGCCGGAAATAATGTATGTGGCTTCTTCAGTGATCATAATAGTCGAACCGGAAATCCGGACACTGTTGGAACTTGCGGTAGCTGTATCGCCATTTAACTGAATCCGGACACTGTTGCTTTCATCGTATGCAGTTTTATAATCCCGGTCAGTGAACATTTCGCTATCCGCCTGTATAGGTTCTGTCAGTTCGCTTACTCCGGATGACTGGCCGGACGAAACGGACGATTCGGGATTGCTGTTCGTCCCTGTCAGGCCGGTATCTCCACATCCGGTAAACACCCCCAAAAGTAACGCCAAAACTAAAACGATGGAAAATCCTTTTTTCATAAGGCAAAGTCTCCTTTCACTCATAACTCCGATATGGTGGTTTCCTGTGTGGAAACAGCAATCTCCAGATTACCATTCCTGCACCGGAGTTTGTCGATCATTTCTTTTTCTTTTGTGATGTCACGGAGTGTTACGTGATAAGTGAGCCGGAACATGCTCCCCATGTTCGTGGTCTTAACATATACGAGGTCATGAGAAGCGGTATATTCTTTAAAAATATCGTCAAATACCCCGGTGTAATCCAAATCCTCCGGAATGGTAATAGTAAACGTTTTATAGATTGCGGCATTCTTTTTTGCACCGAAATCCAAGCGGTTATAGAGCAGAAACATCGCGCACAGAATCACTGTAAAAAGTACCGCAAAGCCGAGATACCCCATGCCAGTGATCAGCCCGGCGCCCATGGCCAGGAATAGGGTACAGATTTCCTTGGCCGTTCCGGGAACCGAACGGAAGCGGACCAGGCTGAACGCACCCGCCACCGCTACGCCGGTTCCCACATTTCCGTTGACCAGCATGATGACCATACAGACCACGGCGGGGAGAAGGGCCAGTGTGACGACAAAACTTTTTGTATACCGGGTACGGTACATATAGGTGAACGCCATCATCAGACCAAGTATCAGAGCGCTTCCTAAGCAAAGTAAAAAATCGGTTACGCTGATGACCATGGTAATATCGGAATCAAATAATCCCTGAAATATTGTATCAAGCATGGCACGCTGCCTCCTTTCTGAGTTGCGGATAAATCATCGTTTGATAAGCCGTTCCGTATTTTGAAAACGAGGTTTTATAGATGTGTTCTGCCGAAAGCACACGGGCCATCCAGATGGGAATCCCACCGGAGCATTTGATTTCCATCAGCACCATCCCATCCGGCAGAAGAGGCGTACCATAGACTTCGGACTCCAGCGAAAGATTTTCCTGCCGGCAAAGGATGGTATCGTCAAAGGTAACACGGAAGTCCGATTCATCCTTGGAATAAAAGGCCTCCCTTTCATAAGAAAGAAATGCTACCGGATGCAAAAATTTGTAATATTTCAGAAAGTAGTCAATCTCTTCAGCTATTTGGGTATTCAGATGACAATGCTGTTTTCCCAACACCCATTTCATCGCCTCTTCTTCCGATAGGGAAATCCGGCGCTTATAGACCACATTTTTGTATTTCTTTTTCAGTTCCACAAATACGGTGCTTTGGGGTTCTGCCCGGCTGTAGCTGCGGATCCGCAGTTTTTCTTTATAGACGGGTTTTTCAATGGAATGGCGGATCAACTGGTAATTGTTCGTATCAAAATAAATATTGCGGATTGTGGTTCGGCCGTATTGGTCAAGGGCCATATACGGTTCCATAGCCCGCAGAACTTTTTCTTTTTGCTTTGCTGTTAACAGATATTTCAATTCGTATCGTTTGAAAACAGTTTGAAAAGCCATAAAAATACCTCCTGTACCTCTGATGATATCATTGTACAGGAGGAAGATTGAAGAATGATTGAAGATTTTAATTTTTACAATTTCGGTTTTGAAGGGGGAGTTTGACAAGGAATTCCACTTTTCCGTCATAACATGCAACGCTGATAGTTCCTTTATGCGTCATGGCAATGGCTTTGGCTATAGCCAACCCCAAACCGTAATGCTTGTCCTCTCCGGTTCTTGCAGCGTCTGTTCGGTAAAACCGTTCAAACAGATATTGCCTTTGCTCTGGAGGAAATTCCTCTCCGTCATTGACAACCGACAAAATAGCGTTGTTTTTTTCTTCTTTTAATGTAAGGCCCACTTCTTTACCGTTGGCACTGTGACGAATCGCATTATCGAGCAGGATAGAGGTCAATTGCTTCAGCTGGACGCTGTTCCCGTAAATACAGATATTGTCTGCAATATTCGAATTTAAGCTCAAACCGTTCTCATAAGCTACCGTTTCAAATGGGAGCATTTCACCATAGACGAGTCGGCTCAAGTCAACCGTTTCCATTTGTGGCATAACATTTTCCGTCCTTGCCAGGTCCAAAAGCTGCGAAATGAGCGCCGACATTCGTTCGTTTTCATATTGGATATTGGAAAGCCATTGATTTTCTCCGATTTCACGGGAAAGAAGGTCCAAATTTGCATTCACCACCGCCACTGGTGTTTTCAGTTCATGGCCGGCATCAGAAATAAACTGTTTCTGCCTTTTGTAGCTTTCCTCGAGCGGGGCAACAATCCTGTTGGCAAGAAAACGTGCCAGGAAAAACAATAATACAAGTGCAATACCGCCGAAGATCAGGGTATAGTTAATCAAAGTACCGGCATTTTCCAGCATCACCGTGTTGTCTAAAAACGCTACTAAAATATAGCTGCCTTTATCGGCTACACGATAAATCAGATTGTTTTCAACACCCTGTTTTTTTCCGCTTTGAATGATTTTACTGGCAAGTTCCATTAAGGAAGCATCATCAAAGGTAGATATGTCGGCAGTATCCACATGCAGTACCTGGCCGTTTTTGGATATCGCCACTGAATAAAAGGTGGACAATTCCCATCTGGGGGGATTTGTCCGGGGGTGGTCAGGAATGCCATTGGGCCATTCCATATTATCAGACCCAATATCAGTCGCTTTTAAAAGAGAATACTTCTCCACATACTGTTCCAAAAGCTTTCGGTTTTCATTGGTCATATCAACATAGCTGGCCAGATAAATGACACAGAACGTCCCGAACAGCAGCAGTACCAGGACAGAGAGTATGGCAGCGACAATTTTTCTCCGGGATTTCTTAAACATGATCGTACCTCAATTCATAACCGATGCCACGCACCGCTTTGATTTCTGTATTGGCTTTTACAAAGTTCAGTTTTTTGCGTGCAAAAGACATATATACTTCCACATTGTTATATTCTGTATCGCTATCGTATCCCCAAATTTTGACTGCAAGTTGCTCGCGGGTCAGGATCTGTCCCTGGTTTGCAATCAGATATTCCAGAATGCGGAGTTCCTTTTCGCTCAGCCGCACGCTGTTTTCGCCGCAAATCAGCATCGATGTATCTTTATTTAGAGTAATGTCACCAAAAGTGAGCGTACCATCCGGCGTGTTGATATTCCTCCGGCCAAGGGCCCGAAGCCGGGCAAGGAGTTCCATTGTCATAAAAGGTTTGGTGAGATAGTCGTCCGCCCCGCAATCCAATCCTGTCACTTTATCATCCAGTTCACTTTTTGCTGTCAGCATCAGGATCGGAGTCTTAATTCCTTTTTTTCGTGCCTCCTGTGCAATTTCAAAACCGTTTTTACGCGGCAGCATAACATCCAGAATAACCAGATCATAGACGCCGGTTTCTACGGCATAGAGTCCATCCAGCCCGTCGGCATAATGATCCACATCGTATTTTTCCTGACGCAGGATCTCGCACAGCGCCTGCGCCATTCTTTTTTCATCTTCTACAAGCAGCAGTCTCATATCAACACCTCCAACTGATATCATTATACCACGAAAGGTTGAAGAATGATTGAAAAATTAACTGGAGGCCGAAATTTGCCCCCTCATTTTTAGGCTCCAAATTTCGGCCTCTGTTTCTATGATAAATTCTGTTATTTTGTTGTACATTCACCAGAAATATGTTAAAATAATATAAAGTTTCAGTGAAGCCCCATGTTCTTCCTGTTGCCGTGAACCTTTTTCTAAAGCAGGGTTTTGGCCTCTGACTTTTGTGTGGTAATACACAAAAGCGAAATAGCACAGAGACCATTGGGAATATCACATGGCGGAATTCACGCAAATGTCGAAGGGAGTATACGGACATGAAAACGGTATTCCAGCCTTATAAGAAAAATATACGTTGTTATCTGTTAGTCATTCTGATAGCAATGGAACTGTTAATGTCATTCTCCTTTTTAGGTTATGTACATATAGAACCTATTTCTCTCACGACTGCTTATATTCCTGTACTATTGGCAGGAGCATTAATTGGCTGCCCGGAGGCGGTAATTTTGGGGGCTGTATTCGGGCTTTCTAGTATGTGGAAAGCTGGCGCGAATTATGTCATGCCATTCGATCAACTGTTTTCTCCCTTTATGAGCGGCCATCCGTTGGAGAGTATTCTGCTCAGTATAGGAAGCAGGATGCTGTTTGGGCTGCTGACCGGTCTTTTATATCTGGTGGCGAAACGCGTTCGGTTTACCGGCTTATGGATCTTCCTAATCTCCTTTTTCGGAAAATTTATTCACTCTTTTCTGGTGTATAGCATCATGGGGTGGTTATTCCCGGAAGCCGGCTATCATGCCGGAACCGCATTGCAGGGATTCGGCAGCATGAATAATATAGTTACCAATCTTATTACGGCGGGGATTATCACGTTGTTTTGGAGAATAGAGAAGTCCCGGTTCTGGCAGGAATTCCGTCTCAGAATGGAAAAGGCGCAGCACCTTCAGTTGGAAGAGCACTATCATTATCACAGGCTCTCTTTGGTAGTCGTTATTTTGCTGTCCGTCTGTTTTGCGATGGCAGTAGCCATATATTTTGTCAACAGGATGTACTATGTATTGAACCAAAGTGGAATTGCCCTGACCGATGCGAATTATTCTGATTTAATCCACTTGCAGATTCAATTTCTGATCGGCATTCTCTCGATGATGGCCCTGGTCATCATATTTTTAATATTTTATCGCAAATATGCCACCTATATGAACTATGAAGCCACAATAGACGCCCTAACTGGAATGATGACTCGAAAGGCTTTTTTTCAAGCCTGCAGGAAAGCCTTGAGCCAACTCCATTTCGAGAAAGGTAATGCCGGCTATTTTATTATGGTAGATCTGGACTATTTTAAAGAGATCAATGATCATTATGGACATCCGGAAGGGGACAAAGTTTTAAAGAACACGGCCCATGAGTTACGGGAGGTTTTCGGACAGGACGGCCTGACCGGTCGAGTTGGCGGTGATGAATTTGGGGTACTGCTTTATATGCCCATATCTGAGGAAAAGCTGGAGGTCAATCTGCAACTCTTTCTGGATCGAATTCATCAAATTAGGGTCGGGGACCGCAGGCTTTCTTGCAGCATCGGAGCTGTTTCTATTGCATCTTCTCAAACGGTGGAGGATTTCTATCAGGAAGCTGACCGCCTGCTGTATAGAGCCAAAGAACAGGGACGCGATCAGTATGTAGTTGGTAACCTCGATGAAAGTGTCTCCAAAGAGTGGGTGGAAGAGCAGGTTTAGCCGCCTCAATCGTCGAAATGGTGCGATGGGAATGATCATATTCAACGATGATAGATCATTAGAGGAGGTATTAAAAATGTTTGAAAAGTATTTCAATCAGGCGATGAAATGGATTGAGTTTCCTCATTTTGTTCCACAAGAAGAATTGGATTATAATCAAGAGTATGCCAAAAGGATAACGGAAGAAAAATGGATTTTTTACCGTTGGCGGGAAGACATAGAACGCGGCGGTTGGATTCAGTATTCGGATACGGCGGAAAGAATTGTCGCCCATGGAGGATTGATTCTGGAAATATGTGCAGGCCCGGGTGGCGGTTTTGCGCCTGCCATATTAATGAAGAATTATCATGCGAATCTTATGATGAGCGATTTGTGCCCCACAGTTGTTCGAGAGTGGTGTCATCATTTCAAAAATATGGATAATCCACCGCCAAATGTTGAATATGCAGCATTGGATGTTTGTCATTTGCCTTTTATTGACAACTGCCTTGACGTAGTATCCGGCCGTGGGGCTATTATCAATATTGAAGGGGATAGAAACCAGGCGCTCAAGGAAATATATCGTGTACTAAAACCCGGCGGATTGTTTGCTTTTGATTATATTTATGTTTCTGAAGAGTCTTATAACCAGATGCCTGTTCAAGCACGGGAAATCATTAAGGAAAGATATCCTACTGCATTTTGGGATACATTAGATATCTTTGATCAACTGGGCTTTTCCAATACTGAGACTATTGAAAAAGGACAATGGTCCAATAAAGATGACGAAAGCACATTGGCTGACCTGTGCAGAAGTTTAGATACGTATTTAACGTTTTCCCATTTTGTAAAATACTGTATAAAATAAGCACAGGTTTTGTGGAGGAGAATCAAATTCTTTTAAGATTTTTTATTGATATATACATCCAATCATACCAGACAAAATGCAAAGTATCCTGATGATGGAAAATATAATGCCTGGAAGGATATACGATCATTAAAGAAATAAATGAAAGTTGGGGAAGATTGATGAAGATCGCTGTATTGTTTGCATCCCACCAAAGAGGCGGAAAGTATGAAGAAATCAGATAAATGCTCTCTTCATCGGACGCTCCGGATCAATTTGAGTTCATAGAACTGACTGATTATCAATTAACGCCTTGTCTTGTCGGGTGTAAAGACTGTGTTGCCAAAACCGAGCATCGCTGTCCACATGATAAATCCGGTAAAATATTGGCGCTTCTCAAAACAACGGATATCCATCTTATTGTTGTTTCCCAATACTATCTCTGCCCCTCCAAGTTTGTTGCACTGATGGAAAAGTTATTATGTTTCTGTTACCGAACAGAAAATCGTCCATTAAAAGGAAAATCGACGGCTATATTTCGATACTGTTCCTGTAAAATATTGAATGGATTTGATGGAAAGATTCTTTGGCAGCAATTTCTGATGGATGAGAGCTATAGTTTTTTGGAGCCTAACTTTCCTTGCCTTAATCCAGAGGAAGATGTTAATACAAAATATAACCAGGACATCGTTGCCTATATTCGTGATGTCGTATGCGGTTTGTTATCTGAAAAGGCATTGTGAATCTTTAAGTCGTTTTTTAAAATTTCTTAGGGCCACTTTTTATCGTACGGTTATATCAAATTTTTGTCTTGACAACCCTTATACAGAATATGAATTTTTTAAAAGGGGATACCTGAGATGAACTGGTTGGTCTGCTGCCGAAAGGTAGAGAGTTGCGTTCCGTTTTGTCGGAAGACTGTCAATCCCTGAAAGTCAGAAGGAAACATCATTTGACTGGCATCAGCGGGGTTGACTAGAAACCCGGTAACATCATCTTCAGAATTTTGAGAGTCAACAAGCCATATAAGACATTGTCCAGGAAAAAACATACTGCAACTGATGGAGGAACCGATATGTCCCTATTATTGCGATGGCCTTATATACAGACTATTGCCGTGTCAGGAGAACTAAAAACGGATATTATAAATTTCCTGGCTCAAAATGGCAAGGAGGAAATTGCAAACCACTGCATAGCTGTTGCGAAAACAAGCAGGGAAATCGCTGCCCGTTTCGGTTTGGACGAATCCACAGCTTCTGTTTCGGCACTGCTGCATGATATTTCAAACGTAGTGAGGCCACAGGATATGCTCGACTATGCTATTACTCAGAATTGGGCGTTGGATGATGCTGAGAGAAAGCATCCATTTTTATTGCATCAACGTTTGTCGGCTGTGTTTGCGCAAGAACTCTTCGATATTCATGACGCTGCCATATTATCTGCGATAGAATGCCATTCGACGCTGAAAGCGGATCCATCTGGTTACGACATGGTGCTGTTTCTGGCGGATAAATTATCGTGGGATCAAGGCGAAACCCCGCCTTTTTACGGGCTCGTATCATCTGCATTGGAATATTCTCTTGCGTATGCCTGTTTAGTTTACATTAATTTTGTTTTGGATAATGGCTTGATCCTGTCTCCGCATCAATGGCTCATCCATGCTAAAATTTTTCTGGAAAATATCTGTTGAATTCTTTTCCCCCTGATATATGTTCTGTTTTGTAAATTGGCAGGGCGAGGGGATCAGCTTTCTGGTTCCAAATACACCCGGCAGTTGATTTTATTTCACCAATTATGTTATTGATCGATGATACGGTTATGGTTATACTGAAATAAAACGTGGGAATCTGTAATCAGGAGGTAGAATCATGCTGTATATCGCTAAAAATCTAAAACATTTACGTAAGGAAAATGATATGACGCAAGAGGAGGTAGCAGAGGCTTTGGGGATTTCCCCCCAAAGTGTGAGCAAATGGGAGCGTGAAGAATCATTTCCGGATATTACGTTGTTGCCTGCGCTTGCAAACCTTTACCAGACAAGTATCGATGCAATTATTGGAATGGATCAAATAAATAACGGCCAATCAAAAAACAGGGTGTTTATAAAAGCACATGAGTATATGCGGGATAAGAAATACGATCAAGCCTGCGACATCTTAACTGAAGCGTTGAAGCTGTTTCCCAACGACCAGGGACTTATGTCAGAGCTCGCACTGGCATCCGCTTTGTCCGGCAGTTCGGAAAAATTGCATGCAGCGATACAACTCTGTCATCGTGTACTATCCGGATTGCAGTGCAGAAAGGTCTATCATACGACGCAGGCGGCATTATGCTTTATTTATAAAAAGATGCAGGAAGATGAGCTGGCGGTTGCTGTGGCCAATCAACTTCCTCATATCAGGGAAAGTCGAGAGAGCGTCTTGGCAGAGATCAGTAAAAATCTGACAGAGGATGAAATTAATGAACAATTGCGGCGTATTGCTCTTGGTGAAAGTACTGCATAAAAATAGAGGTGAAACCTGTATGATACTTTTTCATGCCTCACAGATACCAAATATTCAAGAATTAAAACCGCATATTTCAAACCATCATATTCCACTCATTTATTTTTCCTCAAAACGTGAAAACACGCTTGTCTATTTATCAAATGCAATCGAAAAATATTGTAAAGAAACAGGTTTTGAGCATCATGGCAGGTGGCACAAATGGGCTACCTACGGATTTACAAAGGATAAAATCCTGCATTTACAAGAATATTATCCAAACGCAACAGAACGTACTTATCAAGGCGTATCCGGTTATATTTATTATATTCATATAGTAAACTGCATGGATACGTTTACAAAAATGGCGGAAATACCGGATGCCTATAGTTCCAGGACAAACGTTATGGTATCCGGAATGGAATATATTCCGGATGCATATGAAGAGATCATGCAGGCTGTAGACAATGGAAGAATCGTTTTGACCCGATATGCAGATCTTTCGGCGGAACAACTGCAATGGATCGAAAAAACAGTCCAAACAGAGTATAAACAGGCCGCCGATCATCCCGAATACAGATATTTTTTGGAGAAGCATTTCAAAATACATTGAGAATGGAGTACCAACCAACCACATCAATCATATTTTATGGATTGAGTAGAAAGAGAACCGTTTTATATTTTTATAAGCAATCAAAACAAGCCGTTGCTGTCAAGCGATTGGCTTGTTTTTTCTGTTCAGGCGTCTGCACTATATTGATATTGACAGATAAAATAAAAGAGCTTATAATAATTGCGTGCGCAACAAATTTTTGCAAGAAGGTGAAACGGTATGCGGCGTTATATTATGAAAAATATCAGTACTATCGCACGGTGTGCAACGCTCTACAGAGATGAAAAACTGACGGCGCTGGGACTCAATGGATATCAGGCTCCTTATGTGCCGGAGATTTGTAACACACCTGGCATTACGCAGGAGCAGTTGGCGCAGCGGCTGCATGTAAACCGAAGCAGTATCACCCGCCAGCTGGCTTTGCTGGAGGAAAACGGGTTTATCCTGCGCCAACGCAGTACGGAGGACAGACGCTCCATTGAAGTATATCCTACGAATAAAATGGTAGAGGCGCTTCCGATCGTACGTGATACCTTCCGCCGATGGCGGATGGAACTGACCAAGGGTCTGACTGAGGAAGAATTGGAATTGTTGGAAACATTGCTGGAACGTTTAGCAAACCGTGCAGAGGAAATTCGATGAAGACGATTTTTACTTATTTACGTCCTAAACTGGGACAAATCAGCATACAGCTGATCATTAAATTTGGCGGGACGATTGTAGAATTGCTGCTGCCATGGATGCTCTCCGTTATTTTAGACGAATATGCGGCGGTGGGAGATCAACCGATGATTTGGATCTGGGGCGGCCTGATGACTTTATGTGCGGTTGGTGCTTTGGCCGGTAATGTAATCGCGAACCGAATGGCCACAAGGATCTCCCGCGATATTACACTTCGTCTGCGGCGGGATCTGTTTGCTAAAGTGACGCAACTATCCTGTAAACAGGAAGATGCCTTTACAACGCCATCCCTGATCTCGCGGCTGACCAGCGATACATATTATGTACATCAAATGATTGATCGTATGCAGCGGTTGGGTGTGCGTGCGCCGATCCTGTTGCTTGGCGGAATTGCCATTACTCTTTCATTGGAACCAGTGCTTACTCTGGTACTGATTGCAGCACTGCCTTTGCTGGGGGCAGTAGTTTGGTTGGTGTCCCATAAGGGGATCCGGCTATATACGCGTACGCAGGAGGCCCTGGATGGTATGTTGCGTCGGGCACAGGAGAGTATGGCGGGTATCCGTGTGATTCAGGCCCTGTCTAAAACCGAGTATGAACGGATGCGGTTTGATGATGCCAACAGTCAAGTGGTGCACAACGAGCGGACGGCCGGTTTGTTGACCAGTCTGACAAACCCGGTCATGAATCTGGTGCTCAACGCCGGACTAACTCTGGTAGTGGTGGTCGGCGCGTATCGTGTCAACGCGGGAGTGACGCAGCCGGGGACAATCATTGCCTTTTTAAGTTACTTTACGATTATTCTGAATGCTTTGATGATGGTATCCCGTTTGTTTGTCATGTATTCTAAAGGTGCTGCCAGCGGCCGGCGTATTGCAGAAGTACTGGATGCACCTGTAGATATGGAAACAGAATCACACCCCGAAGGATCAAAAGAATTCCATATAGAGTTTGAACATGTCTCCTTTTCTTACGCAAAACGAAGTATGGATCTGCAGGATATTACCTTTGGGCTGCGCCAAGGAGAAACGCTGGGAATTATCGGGCCGACCGGCAGCGGAAAAAGTACGTTGCTGCGCTTATTATTACGGTTTTATGATCCGGATATGGGGATCATACGCATCCATGGAGAAGATTTACGTGCCATTGCGCCGCAGCGGCTGCATGAAATGTTCGGGGTTGTTTTTCAAAACGATTTTTTATATGCGGGGACATTGGCAGAAAATATTGATTTTGGCCGCGATTTAACACTGGAGCAGATCTCTCATGCAGCAAAAACAGCGCAGGCAGATTTTGCGTTCTCGCGGGAAAGCGGAATGGATACGCCTGTCGCTTCGCGGGGCGCCAACCTGAGCGGTGGACAAAAGCAGCGGGTGCTGCTTGCGCGGGCACTGGCAGCACGGCCGGAAATTCTTTTGCTGGACGACAGCTCCAGTGCGCTGGATTATAAAACAGATGCCGCACTGCGACGAGCGTTGGCAAAAGAACTACAGGATACTACAAAGATTATCGTCGCACAGCGAATCAGTTCTATCCGGCACGCCGACCATATATTGGTATTGGAAGAGGGGCGTGCGATCGGATATGGTACACACGAACAGCTTATGCAGTCATGTCCCAGTTATCGGGAGATTGCGCGTGTACAAATGGGGGAGGTGGAATAGGTGCCTGCTGAAAAAAATTTATCTGGGAATCGCGGCGGCGGATCTTTTGAACGACCCAAGGCGCGGTCGGGACTTATTTTAAAACGGTTGTGGCATTATCTTTACCAGTATAAATGGATGCTTTTATTAGCAGCGGTACTGAGTATAAGCAGTAATCTTTTTGCGTTATTGGGACCAAAACTTTCCGGATACGCGATTGATGCCATCAGGCCCGGCTTTGGACTGGTAGATTTTCAGACGGTGTTTCATTATACAGCGCTCATGCTGGTATTTTATTTGTTTTCCTCATTGCTGGGTTATGCGCTGGCCGCATTGATGGTACAGCTCAGCCGTAACATTGTATATCAGTTGCGAAAAGACGCGTTTGATCATTTGATGAAATTGCCTGTCCGTTTTTTTGATACCCATCCGATTGGTGATGTGCTGAGCATATTATCCTACGATATTGACACGGTCAATGCTTCATTATCCAACGATCTGGTACAAATGTTAGCGAGTGCGATTACCGTAGGAGGTTCCTTTGTGATGATGCTGTCCATTTCCCCGCGTCTGATGTTGGTATTCGCCATTACGATTCCAGCTTCTGTTCTGTTCACGCAGTATCGTTCCAAACGGGTACGTCCACTCTATCGCAAGCGCAGCGAAAAATTGGGTGAACTTAACGGTTATGCTGAGGAGATGACGGGCGGGTTAAAGACGATCAAGGCCTACGGACGGGAACAGGTATTTAATCATCGCTTTGAGCAGCACAATATCGATGCCTGTCAAGCCAATTACGCGGCCGATCATTTTGCCTGTATGACGGGTCCCACAGTCAATTTTATTAACAATCTCTCCCTGGTTCTGGTCAGTGTTTTTGGATCGTTGTTATATATGGGCGGCGGCATCAGCTTGGGAAGTGTATCTTCCTTTGTGCTGTATTCCCGTAAATTTTCCGGCCCGATCAATGAATTTGCCAACATCATCAGTGAGTTGCAGTCTGCCCTTGCGGCAGCTGAACGTGTCTTCCGTCTGTTGGATGAGCCGGAAGAAGTGCCTGATTTGCCGGGTGCGCAGGAATTATCTAAGATCGAAGGCGCAGTGGAACTGAAAAATATTCATTTCGGTTACGATACGCGGCCTGTTCTGCAAAATTTTAGTCTCCAGGTCCAGCCTGGTCAGATGGTGGCTATTGTTGGGCCTACAGGCGCGGGAAAAACGACGATCATCAATTTGTTGATGCGTTTTTACGATCCTGATCAGGGTATGATCTCTGTCGATGGAAAAGAGATTCAGACTGTTACCCGCGCCAGTCTGCGCCGTGCTTATTCTATGGTATTGCAGGATACCTGGTTGTTTTCCGGTACGGTATTTGAAAATCTGGCTTACGGAAAAGAAGGCGTCACCAGAGCACAAGTGGAAGAAGCCGCCAAAGCGGCAAAAATTGATGGATTTATTCGTTCGCTTCCGCAGGGATATGACACCATATTGCGGGATGGCGGATCTGAAATTTCTAAAGGGCAGAAACAACTCTTAACAATTGCCCGCGCCATGCTGCTGGATGCACCTATGTTGATTCTGGACGAGGCGACGTCCAATGTGGATACCAGCACAGAGCGTGCCATTCAGGCGGCTATGCTGGAACTGATGAAAGGCCGTACTTGTTTTGTCATTGCGCACCGCCTTTCCACCATCCAAAACGCAGATCTGATCGTGGTTTTACAGGACGGCGCGGCGGCAGAATGTGGAACCCATGCACAGCTTATGGCGAAAGGAGGTTATTACCGGGAACTGTATCAAGCGCAGTTTGATACAGCGGAAGGATAAACAGCCGTCGCAAACATCAAAATCTATCCTCCTTACAAAAAATATCCGCCGGTGTTACACCGGCGGATATTTTTTGTAAAAACGGTATAGGAGAAGTCCTTTGAAGTGTGTACGAGGGAATTTTGATCTCTGTACCAGCAGACCGTGAATATAAAATCTGATACGCACTATTCATCAGATGATTTCCGGTGTCATAGGACAGCTCCCATGCGCCGACACCAGCGATTCCCAACGATTTTGCCAGAGATGCTTTGGCGGCAATCGACTGAGGGTCTTCATAAGTGATCAACGTGTTATTGCCAAACAGATAAGGGACCTGTGCGTCCGGATGTAGAAATTCTGTATAAGCAGGGTTGTTCAGATAGGTGTTGTATACTGTACTGTAACTGATGGATTTGGCGGAAGTAAAATGGCTGTATAAACCATTATTTTGATCGCTGACACCCTGATAGATATAACCGTAAAAGGGCATACCCAGAATCAGCTTGTTGGCAGGAACGCCGTGTTGCAGATAAACAGACACAGCATCATATACACTGTTTTTATATTGGGGAGAATCTTCCTTAGGCTGATATAAAGGCGCATTAAAATCTGAATAACTGTCCCAGGGACCGTGCATATCATACGCCATGATAAAGATGTGATCTACTAAAGCTGCTACTTTGGTCGGTTCAATTTTTGACAGGTAACTGGAAGAAGCAGCGCCGGCAATAGTCAGGTAATATTTTCGTCCGTCAGCCTGTCCCTGCGCGTCCAGTTTGTTGCGAATGGCCTGCAATAATAAAGTGAAATTCTGTTTATCCTGCGGGCGGTTGGTATTTCCGGCTAAACCGCCTGATACCGGGTATTCCCAGTCCAGGTCTACGCCGTCAAAACCATGTTCCAGAATAAAATCCAGTACACTTTGTGCAAACGCTTCCCTTCGCTCCTGGGTAGAAGCAATATCCGAAAAATATGTAGAATAATCCCAACCTCCAACTGAGATTAAAGTTTTTAAATGTTTATTATTTTTTTTCAGTGTTCGCAGGGATTCAAAATTTTTAAGGTCATTATTGGGATCTGCCAGGGCAATTCGGTTTGTTTGCGGATCTATTTTTGCAAAAGCATAGTTTAAATGTGTTAGTTTACTGGCCGGAACACTCAAAGGAGTATATCCCTTATAAGCCGACCAACTGGTATAATATCCTACAATAGCTTTTCCTGTTGGAGTAGGGGTTGGCGCTGGGAGAGAAGGGGGCGTTGGTGTTTGGGAGGAAGATTCCTTGTCCGGCTCATTGGATGGAGAATCCGGAATACTGGAGGAGGAAGATTCGGTGTTTCCAGATGATACTGAAGACTCTGTATTTTCTTCAGAGACTGTATTGGATGGATTTTGGGGTAGAGATGGCTGTGCAGATTCCGTAGATGAATCGTTTTCGGGAGAGGATTCAGGTTGTGAAGAAACAGGATCTTCAACGACAATGGAATTGTCCTGGTTTTCTGTAAAATTTTCCTCAAAAGAGACAGTCTGGTCAGATATTTCCGGTACATCAGGAATGTCATTTTGATTGGGGATAAACCGCATGCCGATAAAAAAAGTTAAAATCAAAATAAGAATAATGCCTCTGGTCAATCGGACGTATAATGGTTTCAATTGGCTCTCCTTTCACCGTATATCTTGGTATGTATAATCGATTCAAGAGTATTATAATCGAACAGAACGCTTAATGGCAATGCAAAATATTTGGAATATAAAGCAGAGATTGTATCACACTATGAGGAGAGAATACCAAGTGATAAAAAGAAGAATAATGAGGTGAGACGATGGAATCCATTTGGAGCCAAACCCAATCTATGCCAGAAAAGCCGTTCCTTCCCGGCAATATAGAAGTGGAGGCCGCCGTAATCGGTGGAGGAATGGCTGGGATTTTAACAGCGTGGTATTTAAAAGAGGCGGGAATAGATGCTGTTGTATTAGAAGCAGATCAAATCGCAAGCGGACAAACCAAAAACACAACAGCCAAAATTACTGCACAACACGGACTGATATATCAAAAATTAATAGATTCTCTGGGAATAGACAGTGCTAAAAAATATGCCAACGCCAATCTACAGGCAATCAAGGCTTATCGTGATATCATCGCTTCGTTAAAAATCGACTGTGATTTTCAGGAACTGCCTTCCTATATTTATTCAGTTTTGGATGCGGAAACTTTACAGGAAGAAACCAAAGCGGCGCAAAAATTGGGGATTCCTGCCGAATTTACATTGCAGACCAGCCTGCCGTTTCCGATCAAAGGAGCTGTTTGTTTTTCAAAGCAGGCACAGTTTCATCCGTTGAAGTTTCTTTCTGTACTGGCCGATCAGCTGGATATTTATACACAGACTAGAGTGCAGAAAGTAGAAGATAACAGGATTCAAACCAACCGTGGGATTGTACAGGCAAAATACATTGTTTTTACTTGCCACTATCCTTTCCAACTGACCCCCGGATTTTATTTTATGCGGATGCATCAGGAGCGCAGTTATGTACTGGCACTGGAAAATGCAGGTCAAATGAACGGGATGTATCTTGGCATAGATCCCGATGGACTGTCTTTCCGTCATCATGGAGATTTCCTGTTGTTAGGAGGCGGTGGACACCGGACAGGAGAAAACAGAATGGGCGGGCGCTATGATACTCTGCGACAGGTCGCCAGGAAATTTTGGCCGGAATCCCTGGAAAAAGGTCACTGGTCTGCTCAGGATTGTATGCCGCTAGATGGCGTGCCCTATATTGGGCAGTTTGCCGCTTCAGTCCCAAACTGGTATGTTGCCACTGGTTTTGGAAAATGGGGGATGACCAGTTCTATGGTGGCAGCGCTGGGGATTCGGGATTTGATTACTGGCCATAAAAATCCGGATTTGGAGGTGTTTTCACCGCAGCGGTTTACACCGGCTGCCTCCGCAGGTACCTTTCTGGATAACAGCCTGCATGCCGTACGGGATCTTTCCCGGCGTATTCTGGCTCCTCCGCGCGAAGAACTGGATGCTCTTCCAAACGGACATGGGGGCATTGTAGAGTACCAGGGGGAAAAGGTGGGGGTATACAAAGATGAAACCGGAAAGGTATTTGCAGTCTCGATCAAATGTCCTCATTTAGGCTGTCAATTAGAATGGAATCCCGATGAAAAAAGCTGGGATTGTCCTTGTCATGGCTCCCGCTTTGATTATCACGGCCGTCTTTTAGATGATCCTGCACAGGAGGGATTACAGCATGTTTAAATATTATGGAAAGCATAAAAACCATTCCTATTTTGAAGGCTGGTATTTTAAACAGCAGGGAGAAGATGGTGCAGTTGCCCTGATCCCGGCCATTCATACAGATTCCTGCGGTCGGCGTTCTGCCAGTTTACAGGTCATTACGCCAGATGGCACAGACTGCTTTCCATACCCGGCGGAAGCGTTTCAAGTCAATGAAAAAATTCGTCTGGGCGACTGCTGGTTTTCAGAACAGGGAATTTATCTCCAGGCAATGCGGGATAAAAGTTCTGTTTATGGACAGATTCAATACAGCGCTTTGGCGCGTCCTGCCTATGATATAATGGGTCCCTTTCAATGGGTACCGTTTATGCAATGCCGGCATGGAGTTTACAGTATGTACCATGCAGTAGATGGAGAGCTTTTTGTCAATGGAAAACCATATCATTTTCATCATGGGACTGGGTATATAGAGGGAGATCGGGGACGTGCCTTTCCGCGTCAGTATTTGTGGACCCAGTGTACCCGTTCGGCGGCATCCATCATGTTTTCTGCGGCACAGGTACCTTTAGGAGGAGTTTCTTTGCTGGGATGCATTGGATTTATTTATTATCGGGGAAAAGAACAACGATTTGCCACATATCTTGGAGGAAAGGTAGCACAGATGAACGCTCAGTCGCTGGTAATTGTACAGGGAGACCACCAAATAGAGGTTCGCGAGCTTCATCATCGGGCGTTCCCTCTTCATGCTCCTCAAAACGGCGATATGGGACGGATTGTCCATGAAGGCATTTCCTCTACAGTACACTACCTTTGGACTTATAAGGGAAAGGTACTGTTAGACTTGATCAGTCCGGAAGCGAGCTTTGAATACGGGAATATTACAACCGGATGATTGCATTTTTTATAAAAAACGGTACAATAGAGATATTCACAGCCATTAGATAACATAAACAGGGAGTGTTATTCGTGAGAATTATCATTTCTCCAGCAAAAAAAATGACAGATGAACTGGATTTTTTAGAACCGGAAACGCAGCCGGTATTTCTTAAACAGGCTGCGTTTTTAAAAGAATATCTTGCAAGCCTTTCCCTGGAGATGCTGCAAAGTCTGCTGGCATGTAATCGGGAAATCGCACAGCTGAACTACATGCGCTATCAAACCATGAGCCTGAACCATCATTTGGTACCGGCCTTACTGGCTTATGACGGAATTCAATATCAATATATGGCGCCCCAAATATTTGAACAGAGTTACTTTGACTATGTACAAGCACATGTGCGGATTCTATCCGGATTATACGGCGTTTTACGTCCTTTAGACGGTATAACGCCGTACCGCTTGGAAATGCAGGCTAAATTACATACACCATTCTGTAAAAATTTATACGACTATTGGAAAGATTATATTTGTCAGGAAGTTATACGGGATACGCACACCCTGATTAACCTTGCATCCGAAGAATACAGCCGTACGGTGTTGCCGTATTTACCGGCACAGGTCCGTGTCATTCATTGCGTTTTTGGAGAAGAACACGATGGAAAGGTAAAAGAAAAAGGGGTCTATGTCAAAATGGCTCGTGGGGAAATGGTGCGTTTTATGGCTGAAAGACAAATCACAGATCCTGAGCAGATCAAAACGTTTGACCGGCTGGGATTCCGGTATGCTCCTGCTTTATCGGATACAAGTACCTTTGTTTTTTTGATGGAACAACCGCCCGGCAGGAGGAAATAGCTGTTGGACCCTAAAAGACTAAACTAATAGAAAAAAGCCGGCTAGGCCGGCTTTTTTCTATTAGTTTAGTCTTAAAAAATATTGCGCAGAGTAGGCATTTCTGATTCTACAATATGATTAAAAATCACTTCAATTTTGTTCAACTGGGCACAGAATTCTGCTGTATTTTTAAACTCCAGCAGATAATACAGTTCAGAAATAATCTTAGTGATTTCATCTAAGTCATTGTGACGGACATAGCAAACCAATATACTGCTTTCTTCTTCCCACAAGTGATTCAGCTGGTTGTGCAGTTCTTTTGCTTTTTCAAAATCATTGTTTTGTACTGCCTGGGTCGACTGCTCAATTAAATGATTCAAGTCTTTCTGGACTCGGTTTAGATTAAAGATTCCCCATACGCTCGCGGAAATGATCAAAATTAGAATGGAAAGAATGGCAGTCAGCCGCTTCATTTTGTTTCCTCCTTTCTACTACAATATATTTATGGTTAATATCCCTTACAGCCAGTAAGGAATTATCCATCTTGTTGCTTAAGCTGTATAATGATGGAGC
>CAJFUK010000063.1 GCA_904420125.1 Candidatus Falkowella caecavicola
TCAAACATCATATCTGCGATTTTCAAGGTTCAATCTGAGCCTATTTCTTAGGCTCCATTTTTTCATAACTCATTTGACACTACCATAATGAAAAACAGCTCAAACGTTTTACCGGCACCGACGAGCAGGGGCGCTCATTTAAGCCAATCACCAAAGATAAAGTCATCTATCTGGATGAAAGCAAGGGGGTTCCGGTGACGGATGTCTGGAGCGATATCGCTTCTTTTCAGACGGTTGTCAATTCCCCGGAAATCGTGGATTACCCAACCCAGAAGCCGGAGGCGCTCCTGAAACGGATCATCCGCTGTTCAACAGACCCCGGCGATTTGGTTCTGGACTTCTTCGGAGGATCAGGCACGACGGCGGCAACGGCGGAAAAGCTGGGAAGAAAATGGGTGGTATGCGATATCGGAAAGCTCTCCTATTTCACCATCCAAAGAAGAATACTGCAAATCGGCGCTTCCAAATCTCTGGAAAATCCCAAGAAGAAATACGGCCGGGAACCCAAAGATTTTATGATCTGCCGGTTGGGTACATATGACCTGAAGAGCGCATTAGAACTGGAATGGAAAAAATACCAGATCTTTGTCGCGGAATTGTTCGGTATCTCCCTTTTCGACCTGCAAATCGGCGGCTATGCGTTTGAAGGGGAAAAGGACGGCTGTCCGGTGAAGATCTTTCATTTTAACCGCTGGACCGATTCCAATATTGATCAGGCGTATCTGGAGGACATGCATGCCCGGCTGGCAAAACGCATGCCGGGCGGCAGGGTATATATTGTCGTTCCTTCTACGCGGGTGGACTTCCTGACCGATTACGAAGAAATCGACAACATCCGTTATTATTTTCTGAAAATTCCTTACCAGATCATCCGGGAACTGCATCAGAAGCCTTTCCAGAAATTCCGCCAGCCCCAGTCCCGGAATGCGATCAACAGTCTGGATGAAGCCGTAGGCTTTTCTTTCGTACGTACACCTTCGGTGGATTCATCAGTCACTGTATCCGACACAGAGGTGATCCTCGAAATCACCCGGTTTTCCTCGAACGAGCGTGCGGTCGAACGCGCCCCGGAAGAAAAATCCCTGTCCGGATTCGACCTGTTATCCGCGGTTTATCTGGACTGCGATTATAACGGGCAGGATTTTGTGCTGACCCATCATTTCTTTCTGGAGGATCTCCAAAATACAGACGGGGTGATGCGAATCTCACTCGACCGTGCGGTATGCGGAAAACGGATGATGGCTGTTTACACGGATATTTACGGAAACGATTTCTCTGAAAGTTTTCTGCTATAAGGAGGAGCTATGCAGGAAGTTAAAACATTTAAACAAAATGATCTCGTTTTAAAGGTTCATCCGGTATATGACCCTGCGCTTCTGGATCTGGACGCCTGGGATCCGTTTCTGGACCGGCTTTGCAGCAACCGGCCCTATCAAAAAGAAGCCATCCGCCATGCGGTAATCTATCTGGCCTCCGGCCGCTATCAGACGCTGCGGGAACTGGCAGAAGAAAATTACCGCAAAAACCCAAATCTGCAGGAGAAATACCCCTCTTTTGACCGGTTCTGTCAGAATCTGCAGCTTCCCGACCAGTTATATGCTACGCTGGATCTCGCGACCGGTACAGGCAAATCCTATGTCATATACGGCATTGCCCAGATCCTGTTGGGGATCGGGCTTGTGGACCGTGTGCTGGTTCTTTGCCCCTCGCTGACCATTGAAACCGGTTTGACTGAAAAATTTGAAGCGTTAAGCGGGGACGCTTTGCTGAAAAGCCTGATTCCTCCGGAAGCTGTCTGTAAAAACCCCCGGATCATCAACGCCAACAGTACCATCCAGAAAGGCGACCTCTGCGTGGAAAATATTCACGCGGTCTATGCCAATACAGGTTCTTCCATCGAGGACAGTCTGTTGGACTGCGGAGAGCGGGTGCTGGTCCTAAATGACGAAGCGCACCATATTTTTAATAAGACATCGGGCGCATCCAGAGAAAACACCGACATTAAAAAATGGAAAGAGTTCCTGCAAAACCCGCAGTACCGGTTCCGGTATATGCTTGGTTTTACCGGAACCGCCTATATTGGGGACGAATATTTCGCAGACGTGATCTACCGTTTTTCCCTGCGGAATGCGATTGAAAGCCGGATTGTCAAAAACGTGGACTACGTGCAGGAAGACGATAGTGCCAATGATCAGGAGCGCTTTCAAAAAATCTATCAGAACCATCAGGAAAACAAGCGCCTGTATCCGCTGATCAAGCCGCTGACCATTCTGGTCACCAAAGATATTTCCAGGGCAAAAGCCCTGCATAACAGTCTGATCGAATTTTTGATGCAGTACGCGTCCCTGCCGCGGGAGACGGCGGAACAGAAGGTTCTGCTGGTCACTTCCCATCAGTCCCATAAGATGAATCTGTTTAAACTGCGGACCGTCGATCAGCCGGAAAATCCGGCGGAATGGATTGTGTCCGTTTCCATGCTGACAGAAGGCTGGGACGTCAAAAACGTCTTTCAGATCGTTCCGATGGAGGAACGGGCGTTTAACTCCAAACTCCTGGTTGCGCAGGTGCTCGGACGCGGCCTGCGCGTTCCGGAAGCATACCGGTCGCCCCAGCCTAAAGTCACGGTCTTCAACCATAAATCCTGGAGCGGAAAGATCCGGGAACTGGTGAACGAAGTGCTGGAGATCGAAAAGCGGCTTTACAGCCATGTGCTGGAGGACGGCGCCCGCGCGGCTTTCCATTTCGAGGTACAGAACATCCGGTATACCGGTCAGCAGGAGGAGATCGAAACCTCTTCGGAAAACACCACGATGGATTTTTCCCGGCTGCTGACCGAGGGGATCGTTCTGGAGTCCCAGGCGGTCACGGAGGAAAAATCGACCCTGTATCAGTCGGCGCTGGGGTATGAGGCGGTACAGAGAAGTTATTCGATCGTCAAGGACACGGTTTCCATCGACGAACTGCTGGACAAACTCTATGACGAGTTTGAACAGCGGGAGTGGGAAGGAAAAGCGCTCCGGCTGGGAGAGGACGAATATACCCAGAATCAGCTGCCCCCGCGGGAGACCATCCGGCGGATCATCGAGATCTCGATGGAAAAACGCGGGAATCAGGGGGATCTGCTCACTGAAAAAAATGCGCATAAAATTCTGACCGCATTTTCGACCCTGCTGCGGCGGAAAAATAAGACGGTGGTAACCCGTTCGACCATGGAAAATCTGTTTACGGTTTCAACCCGGGATCTGGAGCAGCAGTCTTTGGGGATCGGCGGCCTCCGGCGCGGCGCTTCCGTTTTTTACAGCACCGGCTGGGAGGACGAAATCACCGACCCGGAACAGCGCATGATGATGCAGGAAGTGATTGACGATTTAAGCCTTGCCCGGTCGGCTGTGATGCCGGTCAACGAGTTCCAGTTTAAGACTCCGGTGACGCTGGTACTGACCAGTTCCGAGCCGGAGCGGAGATTTACCGAACTGCTCTGCAAGTCAAAGTATGCCGGTATCCTCTCCGCGTGGATCAAATCCCGCGACCGGAAGTTTTATGAAATCGAATACAGTTGCAGGCTGGGTTCCAAAGATTCCAAAACCAGAAAATATCTCCATGCCAATTTCAATCCGGATTATTTTATTGAGGTGATCCGGGACGGGATGCGGTACATCCTTGTTGTGGAAATTAAGGCGGACGGCGACATTTCCGCCGAAAACTGCGCCAAGTATAAATATGGCGCCGAACATTTCCGCCAGCTCAACCGCCAGATGGAACAGATGGGGATCAACGACCGGTATCTCTTCCATTTTCTCAGCCCGAACGGATATGCGGCCTTTTTCCAGTGCATGCTCGACGGCAGCTTATTTGAAAACCCATCTGCTTTTCGCTGTGACCTGGAAAACCTTTTGGAACAGAATATGGAGTAATTTTCCGAGGCATGTTTTTCTGTAAAAACATGCGCCGGACAGCCTGGATGCAGGACGCCTGTCCGCGCAAAGGGCCTGTGTTGCCATGAACCGGATATATATATACTTGCCATGGCCCCTGCTGCGGGGATGGGGCAAATGGAAAAGACCGGCGCTTTTCGATCGAAAAGCGCCGGTCTTTTCCTGTTGTGTTCGAACCTGCCCCAATCCAATTTGTCCCGTTTCCAAATCCGGCAGAAAAGAAAAACAGAACAAAAAAAAACACGAAATGACGGTGCTGAAGAAGATTATTGATAAAATCACAAAACCCTCTTGCTTTTATGGAATGAAATTGTGTATAATAGCATAAAGACTGGCAGGAAAGATTTTGCCACACAGATAAAAAATCACAGTATCCATCGAAAAAATAATGGCGGGAGGAATAGACATGCGCTTACAAAAATATGTAGAAGCAATGCAGCCCGGCTGGAATCTTGGAAATACGTTTGACGCGTTGGGGGAAGAAACGGCATGGGGAAATCCGAAAACAACCAGGGAAATGATTGATTTTGTCGCACAGTCCGGCTTTAAAAGCCTGCGGCTTCCGGTGACCTGGGGCCACAGGATGGGGGAAGCACCCGATTACCGGATTGATCCGGCCTTTCTGGAGCGGATCCGGGAAGTGGTCGATTGGGCATTGGATGCCGGCATGATGGTACTGCTGAATATGCACCACGACAGCCATTGGATTTATCATATGGATCAGCGCCATGATGCGATTTTGGACCAGTTCCGGGCGGCCTGGGTACAGATTGCCGATTACTTTAAAGAGTATCCGGACAGTCTGCTGTTTGAAGGAATTAATGAACCGCGGTTTTCAGACGACTGGGGCGAGAACAAGCCGGAATACTATACCTGGCTGGAAGAGCTGAATTTGGCGTTTTATGAGATTGTCAGAAATTCCGGCGGCAACAACGACAATCGTCCGCTGATGCTGACGACAGTAGCCGGATCCTATGACCAGCCCCGGATGGAGGCGCTGGTTCGGACAATCAAGTCCCTTCAGGATCCCAATATCATCGCTACTGTGCATTATTACGGCAGCTGGGCCTTCAGCACCAATATCGGCGGGAACCTGACCTTTAACGACGGCGATGCGGCAAAGGAAAGCGTCGATGAATGCTTTGACCGGATCTACCAGACGCTGGTGGCAGAGGGGATTCCGACGGTGCTGGGCGAGTTCGGATTATTTGGATTCCACAGACGGATGTGTTCGGTGGAACACGGAGAAGTGCTGAAGTTTTTTGAATATACATTAGAGGGCGCCAAAAAACGCCATATGCCGATCATGCTCTGGGATGACGGCTATCATCTGAACCGGACTGCATGTCAATGGAACGATCCGTCGATCATTGACCTGATTATGGCCAGCCGCGACGGGCGCAGTTCCACCGCTTTTACTGATACGGTGTATATCCGGCGCGGGTCGCCGGTGCAGCCGGTGGAGATTCCCCTGCAGCTCAACGGAAATATGCTGTTGGGGGTTCAGTGCGGCGACAGCCTTCTGACAGAGGGGAAGGATTATCAGCTGACCCAGGAGGATACGCTGGTACTTTCCGCAGAACTGCTGGAAAGCCTTGCGGGACTGATGTCGGAAAAAGACTGCGGGACAGCTGCAACGCTTTCCTGCGCGTTTTCTGCCGGGCCGAATTGGAAGATCGAAGTCATCGTCTATGAACCGGTCCAGCTGTATAACACGGAAGGGACCGTGCAGAATTTTGCCATTCCGGCAGCCTATAACGGGGACCGGCTGGCAACGATGGAGGCGGTTTATCCGGATGGAGGGAACGCAGGCCCGGCAGCGTGGACTCCGTTTAAGGAATTCAACGCCATGTTCTGGCCGGATTATGCAGGCGGGCAGATCCATCTGACCGAGGGCTTTTTCCAGGAGTGCCAGGATGGTGAGATTGCGCTGCGGTTTCATTTCTGGGGCGGCGGGATCACAGAATACCTGCTGACCAAAAATCAGGAGATCATCACCGGGCGCGCGATTCCCGAAACCGTTGGGAATACGCTGCCAGCGGTGGTCCCGTCGGAGGAAAAGATACAGTCAAAAAACAGTAAAAAACGCAAGATCATACTGGGCGGTGCGCTGGGCGCCGCGGCTGCAGCGACTGGGCTGGCGGTATGGCTGCTGAAACGAAAAAAGAAATAACGGTACCCAATCAATTTGAAATGAAAGAGGAGAATCGGGCAAATGAAAAAATGGATTCAAAAGAAAACAGCGGCCTTTGTAGCCATGATTTTGACCCTGACCTGTCTTCTGCCGCTTTCTGCGGCTTCCGTATCGGCGGCAGAAGAGGAGGTCTATATTCCGGAAAGCCCCATGCAGGAATATGTAGAGGCGATGCAGCCCGGCTGGAACCTGGGCAACACGCTCGACGCGCTCGCGGAAGAGGATGGCTGGGGAAATCCGATCACAACCCAGGAGATGATCCAGTTTATCGCGGACAGCGGATTTAAAAGTATCCGGATCCCTGTGACCTGGAACCATCGGCTGTCCGGCCCGGACTACACCATCGATCCGGCCTTTATTGAGCGGGTGCAGACCGTGGTGCAATGGGCGCTGGATGCAGACCTCTATGTTATGATCAATTTACATAGGGACAGCGAATGGCTGCTGCCCATGAATGAGGAAAATCACGACGAGCTGATCCGGAAATTTTCTTGCATCTGGACTCAGCTTGCCGAGGCATTCAAAGATTATCCCAATAAACTGATGTTTGAGAGCATCAATGAACCCCGTTTTTCAGACGACTGGGGCGAAAATCAGCCGGAATTTTTCGTCTGGGCAGAAGAACTGAATAATATCTGTTGCGACATCGTCCGTGCGTCCGGCGGCAATAATGCCACCCGGCCGATTGTGCTCCCCACCATCACCTGCAACAGCGATCAGGCCCGTCTGGATGCGCTGGCGGAAACCATCCGTAAGCGCAACGACCCCAATCTGATCGCGACGGTACATTATTACGGCCAATGGGTTTTCAGCGTCAATGTTGCAGGCGCTACCCGCTTTAACGACGAAGTGATTGCGGATATGACCAGTTTTTTTGACCGCACTTACAACACCCTGACCGCGCAGGGAATTCCGGTCATCGTCGGCGAATTCGGCCTTTTGGGCTTTGATAAATCCGTCAGCACCGTTGAACAGGGAGAAATCCTGAAATTCTTTGAATATCTGACTCATTATGTCCCCTCCCTGGGCATGCCGCTTATGTGGTGGGACAACGGGCAGCACCTGGACCGTGTTAACCTGGTCTGGAAGTCTCCGGAAATCGCCGAGATCGCTGAGATGATCCTGCACGGGATTCTGGAAGGACGGTCGTCTTATACGGAAGACGATTTCATCTTCCTGAAAAAAGATGAAGAGCCCGAAGACGTGACCATGTCGATTACTTTAAACGGTAACACCTTTAAAAGCCTGCTGGTCGACGGGACTCCTTTGCAGGAAGGGACCGACTATATCCTGTCCGAAACCGGGGACAGCATCACCTTTACCAAAGAGCTGCTCACGCGCCTGACTGAGTCTAAAGAGCTGGGCGTCAATGCTGTGCTGACCTGCCAGTTCTCCGATGGACTGGATTGGGATATTGATGTGATCTATTACGACACGCCGCGGCTGGGAAGCTGGGAGGATATTTCCTCCGACTTCGGCATCCCGGCGCAGTTCAACGGGGATCGTCTGGCGACGATGGAGGCGGTCTATACCGATACCGGGCAGCCCGCAGGGCCAGTAAACTGGACCCCGTATCAGGAATTTTATCTGCACTTCCGCCCGGACTATGAGACGGACACCATGTATCTGACACAGCAGTTCTTCGACGGCTGTGAGGATCGGGATATCAGCCTGCGGTTCCATTTCTGGAGCGGAGAGGTCGTCCAATATGAAATCAGCAAGCTCCAGAACTGGATTGAAGGGGTATCCTATCAGGAGCTGGACATTGACTATCCGGGAAAAAATGACCCCAAAGAGCCGGTTTCTTCCGAGAGCGATGATACCAACAGCGCAGTTACAGAATCAGACGCACCGGTCAGTGCGCCCAGCGGGGGAAGCACGGCCGCCTATATCTGGGTGATCGTCGTATTGGTTGTGGCGATCGTGGTCATTGCGGGAATATGGGTTTATATGAAAAAAGTAAGGGGGAAATAAGATGGGAAAAACTGCCAAAAAGAGATGGAGATCCCCGATTGCGCTTTTGACGGCGGCGGTGATGGCGTGCACCCTGCTTCCTATGCCTGTTGTGGGGGCAGAAGAAACGCCGGTTGAAAAAACCGCCATGCAGGAATATGTTGAGGAGATGCAGCCGGGCTGGAACCTTGGCAATACCTTTGACGCTACCGGCGGCGGCGAAACTGGCTGGGGGAATCCGGTAACGACCAAGGAGATGATTCAGTTCCTGGCAGATGCAGGTTTTAAAAGTCTCCGCCTTCCAGTGACATGGGGGTACCGGACAGATGAACTGGATAATTACAAGATCCAGCCTCAACTCCTCGAACGCCTCAAAGAAATCATTGACTGGTGCCTGGAAGCCGATATGAAGGTTATGCTCAACACGCATCACGACAGCGACTGGATCCGGGAAGGAATGGCGCAGGATCACGATGAGGTAATGAAAAAATATAGGGCCATCTGGACTCAAGTTGCGGATTATTTCAAGGATTATCCGCCGGAGCTGATGTTTGAGCCTGTCAATGAGCCGCGGTTCTCAGACGACTGGGGGGAGAATAAGCCGGAATATTTTGAATGGGTGGAAGAGCTGACAGTCGCGTGCCACGAGATTGTCCGGAATTCTGGCGGCAATAATGCGACTCGCCCATTGGTCGTAACACCTGCTGTCAGTTCGGCAGATCAGGTGCGGGTCGATGAGCTGGTCAAAACCATAGAGAAACTGAATGATCCCAATCTGATCGCCACGGTGCATTATTATGGAAAATGGGCGTTCAGTGTCAACCTGGCCGGGGAGACAGAATTTGACCAGAGCGTAAAAGATGAAATCGATACCATGGTCAATACCGTTTATGATGCCTTTGTTTCCAAAGGGATCCCGGTCGTGATCGGCGAGTTCGGTCTGCTGGGCTTTGACAAAGCCACAGATACTGTGGAACACGGAGAGATGCTGAAATATTTTGAATATTTTACCCAGGCAACCCGTGAAAAGGGGATCACGATCATGCTCTGGGACAATGGCCAGCATCTGGACCGCAATAATCTGGTCTGGCGGGATCAGGACATGATTGACACCATCCTCTATGGTGCTACGCAGGGACGTTCTTCTTATGCCAACCGGGACTTTCTCTATATCAAACAGGGAGAGGAAGTCACGGATGCGACCATGACGCTCGAACTTAACGGCAACACGTTGCAGGAGATCTGGAATGGGGATACCCTTCTGCAGGAGGGAACGGATTATACAGTTTCCGAAGACGGGACCGCCGTCACTTTCCCGGCAGCTTTCCTGTCAGCGCTCACAGAAGGCCAGGAGCTGGGATCTGTGGCCACACTTCGGATGGTATTTTCCGCAGGCGTTGATTGGAAGGTGGACGTCCGGTATTATGATACCCCGCAGTTGGCCAGCCTGGAAGATCTTGCAATGGATTTCGGGATCCCCACCTTTTTCAACGGGGATCAGCTGGCGACCATGGAAGCAACCTACACCGACGGGACCGGAAATGCCGGACCGATCAACTGGAGTTCCTATCAGGAGTTCAATGCAGCCTTCCGTCCGGATTATGAAAATTACAAATTGTATGTCCGCGAAAGTTTCTGGGATGCAGCGAATGACGGGGAGATCCTTCTGAAATTCCATTTCTGGAGCGGAGAAGTGGTTCCCTATACTGTTACCAAACTCGGTACCTGGGTTACAGGCGTTTCTTCGGATGAGCCGGAAGGGTATCCGGGGCTTCCGCCCCTTCCCGGCAGCGAGTCTTCCACAGAGGATTCTCAGACAGAAGATACGGAAGACCCGCCGGTAGAATCAGTATCGACTGAACCTACCGAAAACACCGCGTTGCCCTGGATCATAGTCGTGGCTGTCCTTGCAGTTGCAGTTGTGATTGTTGCGGTGATTGCAGTGAAAAAGAAGAAATAGTACGGACAGGGACGGAGATTTTGAAAATAAACCGGGAGGGCGTCAGCCCTCTTGGTTTATTTCTGCTTAACAGGAAGGATGCGAGACCATGCAAAAAATATTTTGGCGCAGGATGTTGGCAGGGCTGGCAGCAGTCAGCTTATCTCTGGCCGGCATGCCGGTTGTACAGGCAGAGCTGGAAGAAAAATCCGCCATGCAGGTTTATGTAGAAGAGATGGGAATGGGATGGAACCTGGGCAATACCTTCGATGCAACTGGCGGCGAAACCAGCTGGGGAAATCCGGTGACAACGCGGGAAATGATCCAGGAGGTCGCTGACAGTGGCTTTAAGAGCCTGCGGCTGCCGGTAACCTGGGGCTATCAGACCGATGAAACACAGGGTTACCAGATTTCGGAAGCCTATATGGACCGGGTACAGGAAGTGGCAGACTGGGCGCTTGATGCCGGTATGAAAGTGATGCTCAACCTCCACCATGACAGCGAATGGATTCTGGAAGGGATTGCGGAAAACCATGATGAGGTGATGCGTAAATACGAGGCGATCTGGACCCAGATTGCCGAACGATTTAAAGACTATCCGGATACGCTGATGTTTGAAACCATCAATGAGCCGCGTTTTTCAGACGACTGGGGCGAAGACCGGGAAGAATATTTTCAGTGGGCGGAAGAACTGAATCTGTCCGCCTATGAGATCATCCGGTCTTCCGGCGGAAACAACGCCACCCGCCCGATTGTGATGCCGACCATTACCTGTTCTACGCAGCAGGTGCGGATGGACGCGCTGGCCGAAACCATTGCCGGACTCAATGACCCAAATATTATTGCAACCATCCATTACTACAGCGTATGGCAGTTCAGTGTAAATGTAACCGGACAGCTGCATTTTGACGAGGCGATGCAAAAGGATATTGTCGATATATTCGACCGCGCCTACGATACCTTTGTTTCCAAGGGAATTCCAGTGGTGGTCGGAGAACTGGGACTGCTGGCGCCGGGCGCTGTCGAGGATGGAGAGGCGATGAAATACTATGAATTCGTCGCGCATTACGCCCACCAGAAAAATATCGGACTGATGCTTTGGGATCCGGGCCTGCATATGGACCGGGAGACCCTTACCTGGGATCGGTACCCGTCCCTGCGGCAGGTTCTGATGGACAGCTTACAGGGAATTCGCTCGTCGCATGCCGAAACGGACTATATCTATATCAAGGAAGGCACAGAACCTGCGGACGTTACCCTGGCGCTGACGTTGTTTGGCAACCAGCTGACCGGTGTGCGCAACGGAGATCAGATGCTGGAAGAGGGGAAGGATTATCAGTTGTCTGAGGATGGGCAGGCGATCACATTCAAGGCGGATTACCTGCGTTCTGTAACCGAAGGGATGACGGAATACGGGCAGGCAGCCAGGTTGTTTCTGGAGTTTTCACAGGGGGCGGATTGGCTGCTTGACCTGATGTATTACAAACCGGCCGCACTCGCAAGCAATGAGGATATGGCCTATGACTTTGATATCCGGACGCAATTTAACGGGGACTGGCTCTGGACGATGGAAGCTTTTTATACCGATACCAATAAACCGGCCGGAACCATTACCTACAGCACCTATCAGCTTTGCCGGACGGATTATCAACCGGATTATGAAGCACAGAAAATCGTAGTTTTGAAAGCGTTCTGGGACGCATGCCCCCGCAGCGGCGAAATTCTTCTCCGCTTCCATTTCCGGAGCGGGGAAATTATTGATTATACCGTTGATTTTAATAAAGAGGCTACTTGGGTGACCGGCGTGTCCAGCAATGAATATGAAATAGACTATCCGGGCAAAAATGAATCTCAGCCATCCCAGGAATCGGCGGACGATGCCACTTCCCAGACAGGGTCAGAGGATACGTCGTCCTCTGGCGAATCTTCCGGGGCGGACGGTTCCGGCCTGGCGATTCATCCGGCTGTTTTGGTTGGCATTGTAGCGGCGCTGCTGGTTCTGGCGGCCCTATTTTGGGGATATTCCAGAAGCCGCAAACGCAAATAAAATCAGGATCTGCCGGTAAAAAATCATCAGGGCGGCAGATACATGCCCCCCGACATCGGTTTTAATGCGTTTTCAGGGATTTTGGACGGCTTTGCCTATAAAAAATAAAAATATTGTAGTATTTTTATGCAGATTATGTTATAATGAAAAATAAGCTGTGGTCGGCGCTGCAAAAAGGGATCCGAAGGCAGATCATGTATTCGGAGACTTTCTGTGGAACAGCGCCTGAGCAGACTGGTATTTATCTCTGAAAGAAAAGGAGCAGGGTATGAAACAGGGAATTATTTCAAAAGCAATTTCTGCCATTGTAGCGGCGGCGCTGACATGCACCGCAATGGTTGCCGTATTTCCGGTAGCAGGCGTTGCTGCGGCAGAAACAGCATCAGGCGAAAAAAGCGCTATGCAGGAATATGTCGATACATTACAGCCCGGCTGGAATCTCGGCAATACATTTGACGCCGAAGGCGGCGAAACGAACTGGGGCAATCCCGAAACCACGCAGGAGATCATCCAGGCAGTGGCGGACAGCGGCTTTAAAAGCCTGCGGCTACCGGTAACCTGGGGGTTCCGTACCAATCCGGAAGATGACTACAAAATCACGGAATCATTTTTAGAGCGGATCAAGCAGGTGATCGACTGGTCTCTGGAAGCAGGTATGCCGGTTATGCTGAATCTGCACCATGACAGTGAATGGATCCGTACCGGTATCGCTGAAGATCATGATGAGGTCATGAGAAAATATAAGGCGATTTGGACCCAGATTGCCGAGTATTTTAAAGATTACCCGGTGGAATCGCTGATGTTTGAAACCATCAATGAACCTCGCTTCTCCGAAGACTGGGGCGAAGATAAAGAAGAATATTTCCAGTGGGTGGATGAGCTCAATGTAGCTGCCTATGAGATCATCCGGGCATCGGGCGGAAACAATGCAACCCGTCCGATCGTGATGCCGACCATTACCTGCTCGACACAGCAGGTCAGACTGGACGCGCTGGCAGAAACAATGGCCGAACTGAACGATCCGAACCTGATTGCGACGATTCACTATTACAGTGTATGGCAGTTCAGCGTAAACGTGACCGGTCAGACCCATTTTGACGACAGCATCAAAAAGGATGCCGATGACATGATGGACCGGCTGTACGATACCTTTGTATCCAAGGGAATCCCGGTTATCATCGGCGAATTTGGGCTGCTGGAACTGCATGAAGATAAGCCGGACAGTGTGGAAAACGGCGAAGCTATGAAATATTTTGAATATGTCACCAACGCAGCGCAGGAAAAAGACATTGCCATTATGCTCTGGGATGCCGGACTGTATATGAACCGTGAGACACTGGAATGGGAAAAATACCCCATTTTGAAAGATATTCTGATCAACGGAGCGCAGGGTATCCGTTCTTCCTATGCGGAAACCGACTACATCTATGTCAAGGAGGGCGTTGAGCCGACTGATGTTGTCATGCCGCTCACACTGAACGGGAACACGCTCACCGGTATCCGGAATGGCGATACCATGCTGACCGCCGGAACAGATTATATTCTTTCAGAGGACGGTACTTCCGTCACCTTCCCGGCAGAATTTTTAAAATCTGTCACCGCGGATATGGAAGATTACGGCACAGCGGCCCGTCTGTTCCTGGAATTTTCAGCCGGCGCAGATTGGTTCATTGATGTGCAGTACTATAAGACGCCGGCGCTTAGGAGCATGGAAGATCTGGCTTATGACTTCCAGATTCCCACCCAGTTCAATGGGGACCAGCTCTGGACCATGGAAGCCTACTACACAGATACCAAAAAACCGGCCGGTACCATTACATACAATACCTATCAGTTATTTGGCACGGACTTTAAACCCGACTATAATAATGGAAGCATCACCCTGACCAAAGAATTCTGGAACTATTGCAGTACATCGGGCGAGATCCTGGTACGGTTCTACTTCCGGAGCGGAGAAACGGTAGATTATACAATCGACTTCAATAAGGAAGCGACATGGGCAGAAGGCGTTTCCAGCAATGAATATGAAATCGATTATCCGGGCAAAAACGATCCGAAAGACGAAAGCAGTGCGGCGGACACGTCCAGTCAGGACGAAGCTTCTGAAAACGCTGCGGCAGTTCCTGAGCCGGGCAGCGATAATACAGTGGTGATCATCATTGTATGTGTGGTTGCAGTCGTTGTCATTGCAGCTGTTATAGCGGTAGTTGTATTAAAGAAAAAGAAAAAATAAGCCTGTAAAAAGGCTTGGATCTATCTGGCTGTATTGGATCAGAAAATTTGTCCCCATCCCTTCGGCCGATGGAAGGAGCAGGATGAACCAACGCGGCAAGATGGTCGCTTTCCATCAGAAAAATTGAAAAACGGCCAAATAAAAAACTCTGTGTCAAGGAAAACCATTGACACAGAGTTTTTTTGTTGACCGGGCTTAAATTTCCATAATAATCGGCAGGATCATGGGGGAACGTTTGGTTTTGCGGTAGATAAAACTGCTTAATGCATCCTTGACAACGGATTTAATCGTCCCCCATTCACGGGTATTGCGGCGGGAGCACTCTTCCAGCGCTTTTTCCACAACGGTATGCGCTTCGTCCATTAGCTGTTCCGATTCCCGTACATACACAAATCCACGCGATACAATATCCGGACCGGCAACAATACAACCGGATTCATTTTCAATCGTCATCACGACAATAATCAATCCGTCCTGCGACAGGATTTTGCGGTCCCGCAAGACGATCGAACCCACATCTCCGACACCTAGCCCGTCTACAAATACCATGCCGGCTTGTGCGGTACCGGTGACCCGCATATCAATATTATCAATTTCTACCACCTGGCCAATATCTCCCAGATGGATGCGGGAAGGTTCGATCCCCATTTCCATGGCCAGCTCAGCATGCCGCTTTCTATGCTTATACTCACCGTGAACCGGCAGGAAATACCGGGGCTTGGTGATAGACAGTATCATTTTTAACTCATCCTGGCAGGCATGGCCTGAAACATGGACATCATACATCTTTTCATAAATGACTTTTGCCCCCAACCGCATCAGGTCGTTGACAACCCTGGTTACGTGCTTTTCATTCCCAGGAATCGGGGTTGCAGAGATGATAATATAATCATCCGCGGTCACACTCACCTTGCCATGATCCCCGGAAGCCATGCGGGACAGGGCGGACAGCGGTTCTCCCTGACTGCCAGTCGTAATAATGGTCAGCCGTTCATTGGGATAACGGGTAATATCGTCGATGTCGATCAGCACGCCTTCCGGAATCTGCAGGTATCCCAGTTCAATGGCTTTGGAAACGACATTGATCATACTCCGCCCGGAAATTGCCACCTTCCGCCCGTGATTCACCGCGTTATCAACAATTTGCTGGACACGGTGAATGTTGGAAGAAAAGGTTGCGATAATAATCCGGCGGCTTCCTGCTGCTTTAAACAGCCGTTCGAAGGATTCGCCAACCGTCCGTTCACTCGGCGTATAGCCTGGGCGTTCCGCGTTGGTGGAATCAGACATCAGACACAGCACACCCTTATTGCCCAATTCAGCAAAACGCGCCAGGTCGATGACTTCTCCTTCAATCGGTGTATAGTCCACTTTAAAGTCACCCGTATGGATAATGACACCCGCAGGCGTATGGATGGCCAGACCCATTGCATCCGGAATCGAATGGTTGACCCGAAGCATTTCTACCGCCATACAACCCACCTTGATTGTCTGGCGCGGGACAACGACATTCAGATTGGCACTGCTTAAAAGGCCATGTTCCCGCAGTTTCCCTTCAATCAGTCCAAGTGTGAGACGGGACCCATAAATCGGGATATTCACCTTTTTGAGCAGATAGGGGATTCCGCCGATATGATCCTCGTGCCCGTGGGTAATAAATAATCCCCGGATCCGGTCCGCATTTTTTTCAATATAACTGTAATCCGGAATCACGATATCGACACCCAGCATATCCGTATCTGGAAAGGCAAGTCCGCAGTCTACAATAAACATATCCTGTCCGCATTCAAAACAGGTGATGTTCTTTCCGATTTCATTCAGGCCGCCCAGCGGGATAATCCGTACAGGCGTCCGCCGGACCGGCGCTTTTTCCGTTCTGCTGGTGTGTGTAGCCCTGGACGAACGGGCCGGGTGGTCCGCTGCTTTTGCCCGCGCAGGTTTTTCCTGCACCTTGGCTCGCCCCGCTTTTTCCTGGGCCGGTTTTGCTTTTTCCGTACGGGGCCGGCGGGTTTTAGGCTCCGGCTTGGTTGCTTTTTTATTTTCTTCTACAGCGTTTGCATGGTTTGAATTGCTTTGTTTTAATGCCACTTATATTCCTCGTTTCTTTTGTAATAAAGTAAATAAAATATACGAAAGGTAAATAAAACGCACGGCTTTTCGCCGGGGTTAAACGGTTTTGGACAAGCAGAAATAAAGCCTTTTAGGATAAAAGGCAAAAGCCCTTCTGTGTCTAATGACCGCACGCAGTATGTATTCCCCATATACAGCAGAACATATGGGGAAATACCAATTCACAAAAACACTACATCCAAAAATCGTTCCGGGTTTGGCAACCGGCAGATTCAAACAGTTCGGTACGAGACAAAGGGTAAGCACGTCCCCCCTTTGCCGGGCGTACGTTTTGCAGGATGCAGTTTAATCCGAACAAACCTTTCTTTTCCATTGTATAATGAAAAAAAGAAATTGTCAACAAATAATCCTGCCGAAAGCCGTCAGATGCCGCTGGAAAAAAAGCAGGAACACGCTATGGAAGCTGTATTGGCGGGTTTTCCGTTCGGGCGGCTTTTTGGATGGCCTCCTCAAAAAAGTCACAGAGTTCCTGGGCGGTTTCCGCTTTTCTGCTTTCTGAAAACAACAGCATCCGGTGTCCGGATTTGGCAGGCCGGATTAAAATTTCGCCCTGTTCATTCCGGAGACGCAGCCCTTCTTCAATTTGGCCGCCTTCCGGTTTCAGCCGGCGCAATACGGCGGCGGGATTGGCGGCGACGGAAATCGTGCGGTTTGCCGTTGAAAAAGAGGGCAGGAGAGCAAGCGCTTCCGACAGAGAAAGTTTTTCTCTGTGGAGAAAAGAGAAAATACGCACGGCCATCATCAGGCCGTCCCGTAAAAAGGGCTGTGCGGCAGCCAGGGTTCGTGCTTCCTGATCAGAATGGTCACAAGGACAGTCATAATACCGCAGCACCCGCTTTCCGTAAGTTTCTGCCATCCGGTCAATCGTGTGCGGCGCGCTGTAAGGCAGGGAAATATCCATGCCCCGCCGGAAACAGTCCAGGCAGGCCAAGGCCAGAAGCTGTTCACGGAACACATAACCGGTTTCCCGGCTGTAGAGAGAAACATTTTGCCCGCCGCGGGCAGCATGCAGCGTAATGTTTCCCTCCTGCAGAGAGCAGCCGGCCCATTTCAGAGCATTTTCCAGGGATTTTTTGATTTCAGGATCCGGTGTCCGGATCTCTGTGGATAAGCCCTCCAGACCATTTGGAGCCTGTCGGGCCAGGGCGGTTTCATACAGCCGGGCCAGGGCGGACATATCATAGGCTTTGCCAAATTGGTCAAAACGTGCTTTGCGGTATTCGTGGGTGGACAGAGCAGCCTCCAGCTTGCGCTCCTTACTCCGCATCATAGGAAGACCGGCGCGGGAAAACAACCGGACAGCGGCCTGTTCTTCGGCTTCAATATAAATGCCGAGGGCAGCGTCTGACTGTTGCAGGCAGAACAGAAAACGGGATGCAAAGGATTCACCGAAATCCCATACTTCGCCGCCGGCAGAGCGGATACCGGCAGAGAGCGCCTGCTTTAACGTCTGGCCTGCGGATCCGCGGGAACAGCCGATTCCAATGGCACCCGACTCAATACCGGCAGCTGCTGCACCAATCTGCACGCAAAGTGCAGGGGAAATATGCAGATTGGTTTCTCCGCAGATTCCCTCTTCATCGCAGCAGGGATCTTCAGCAAACCCTGTATGAAGATTTTCTGCAAGTGTCATGCCATTGGGAACAGTCTTTCCATTCCATACCCGCAGACCGTCCGGGATGACCGCATCCCGGCCGATGACCGCGGACTGCCCAATCGCAGCACCTTCAAATACTCCCGCGCCTTTGAGCAGCCGCGCATCTTTCCCAATGACAGCGCCGGAGGTTTCCGCATAGTCCGCCAGGTATGCCCCATCCAGAAGAATGCTGTCCCGTACCTTGGCCCCCATGCCGACGGAAACATGATCACAGAGGACAGAGCCTCGGATGTGCGCGTTTGTTCCAATCCGTACGTTTTCTCCGATAAAGGCTGGCGGTGTAATCGTATAATGTCCGGGCGGAAGTTTTCCTTTATAATAGATTCCATTTCGCTGCTCTGCCTGCAGGTCGCACTTGACCTTTCCCGCCAGCATATCCTGTTGACAGGAAAGATAGGTTTTCATGCTGCCGATATCACACCAGTATCCGGTTTCCTCATAGGCAAACAAAGGCATGCCCCGGCGCAGCATTTCTGGAAAAATATCACCGGAAAAGTCCGATTTTTGACCGTCCGGAATCAATTCTAAAACGGAGGGAGAAAGAATATAAACGCCTGTATTGGCCAGATCGCTGGTACAATGTGCAGGGGAGGGCTTTTCCAGAAAGCCGTTGATCCGACCGCTGGGATCTGCGCTGACCAACCCGTACTCGCGCGGATCCGATACTTTTTTGACCACCAGCGTTGCCGCGGCCCCTGTCTGCCGGTGAAACCGGACCGCATCCCGCAGGTTGAAATCACACATCGCGTCTCCGCTGATCACCAGAAAATCCTGTTTTTCCTCTTTTGCGGCATTTTTTACACAGCCGGCCGTACCGAGCGGTGTGTCTTCAAAAATATAAGAAAGAGATACGCCGTGGTAGTCCTGTTCTCCAAAATGCCGGACAATCTGTTCGCCCCGGTAAAGCAGCGTCAATCCTGCACGGGTAAAACCATGCAGGGACAGCAGCTCCAGAATGTATTCTAAGACCGGGCGGCCGCAGAGCGGCGCCAGCGGCTTAGGTAGATTGCAGGTGAGCGGACGAAGCCGCGTACCTTCTCCGCCGGCCATAATAACAGCATACATACTCTGATTCCTTTCTGTTCCAATCTTGATGCCTTTAGTATGGGCAGAATGCCGGAAGATATTACAGTGCCCCAGAAAATCTTCTGGGGATACATCTGTACCGTCCAGTCGCAGAACAGCATAGAATGGGGTAAATCAAAAAGCCCACAGTGTTTTCAGGAAATTCGCCGGCTGTTTTACGCCGAAACATGGCGGATCATATAGAAATCCATCGGGCAGCAGACAAACTGAAAACAAGAATTTGTTGGATTTACACAAATAATTTTCCAAAAGATTTGATAGATACCACGAAAAGCCGGAAATAAAAGCAAGAAATTATGAAAAAGTGGTTGCAAAATCGTAAGAAATATGTATAATAGTAATTGTTGTTTCTGATTTGTAACAATTTGAAACCAGATTTTAAGAACTGGAATATCAGTTGACGATATGTTCACGAAAATTATTAGGAGATGAAACCCATGGCGCGAAACGCCTTTAAGATGAAGACACCGCATCAACGGTCTGGACAGAAATCGAATCACCAGGACAGCTTCCATTCAGAAGGCGTTCTTGATTTTATGTATGGCTTCTGCAGACAGCTGGGGCTGCAGACAGGTGATTGTATTTCCAGAGCGGGCAGACGGATCGTTCGTATCAGTACGGGAACATGGCGCCGGATAAAACCCGCTGTGCAAGCCTGTGTGAAGGCATGTGCATGGCTCGGAACCACAGGTGTTCATACCATTGCAGCGCCGTTTATCCATGTAGTGCAGGACACGGCCAGCATTGCCGAAGAAGTCCGTCAGGAAGGGCCGGATTCGGTCTGGCAGGCAGGAAAGCTGTTTGTTAAAAAAGAATTTGTTGTCCATCGGCAGGGACTGAAAGGATTTACAAATTATGTTGCGCCTGTTGCTGCTGTATTGACTGTTGTGATCGTAGCGCAGTATGCCGTGGGGACAGCCAGTTGGATCAGTGCATCGGAACAGGAAGGGGTTGCACCTGTGATGTTCCGGATGGCGGTAGAAGAATATGAGCCGGGTGTGCCCGAATTGGCCGATGTCCGGATGTCTTTGGTGGCACCGGAAGCGACCAGCAGCACACCGGAAGCAGAAGATACGCAGGAAGAATATCAGCTGGTCAATTCGATGGTCAAGATGCCCAGCAGCGATATTATAGAAGCGACCGGCGTTTATGTGGATGGGGAGTTCCGCGGCGCGGTAGAGGATGTTACGGCTATTAAAAATTATATGAAGACGGTTCTGGCCCGCTATCAAAAGGATGTAACAGACGGGACGGTAGAATTTGTCAATGAGATTGACTTTGCAGAAGGCCTGTTCCCTGCATCGGCGCTTGTAGACGCAGATCAGATTGTCAGCCTGTTTGCTTCTGAAGTCAGCGGCAGAAAAGAGTATATTACCCAGGAAGGCGACACACCGTTGGGAATCGCCGACAAGATGGATGTGCCTTACCGGGAACTTAAGGCACTCAATCCAGGGATCGAAAAAGCGTTATTCGTAGGACAGAAAGTTTTGGTTGCCAATTCTGTTTCTTTCCTGCGGGTCAAGGTAGTTAAAACAGAAAATTATCAGGAAGCAATCCCTTACGACACAGAAACTGTAGAGGACAGCAGCAAATTAAAGTATGTCGAAACGGTTCTGCGGGAGGGTGTTGAAGGAATCGCCGATGTGACAGCCCGCGTTGAGTATATAGACGGTGTGGAGGTCAGCCGGACCATATTGTCCAGCGAAGTCGTTCAAGAACCGGTCAGCGCTAAAGTCAGCATTGGAACCAAAGAACCGACTTCCATCTATATTACAGGCGGTAAAGTATATGGAGGCAACTTCCTCTGGCCGGTTGGCGGTACAGGCGGTTATATCAGCAGCTGGTACGGGGACGGCAGAAATCATAAGGGACTCGATATTGCAGCACCGGCGGGAACGCCTATTTATGCGGCTGCAGATGGTGTTGTTACCATTTCCAGATCCAATTACTGGGGATATGGAAAATGTGTAATTATCCAGCACAGCAACGGGCTGGAGACAGTCTATGGGCATGCGAGCCAGCTGTATGTAACGGAAGGGCAAAGAGTTGCGCAGGGAGATGTGATTGCGGCGGTGGGAAGCACCGGGCAGTCTACCGGTAACCATTGCCATTTTGAGATCCGCCAAAACGGGGTTTGTTTGAATCCTGCGCCCTATCTGGGTCAATAAGAGCGTGTAAAGGGATGCTGAAAATCAGCATCCCTTTTTATTTTGTATTTTTTGTATTAGGACCTTCGCTTACTGTACGGCGAAGGTCTTTGTTCTGAACCTTTCCGGCGGATATATCCAATACAGAAAGGGACCGTGCGCTTATCAAACGACAGGTCGTGGCACAGAAAATGATCCTGTATGGTTATGGGCCGATCGGAAATTAAAGTTTTTGGGGTTGTTTCCTGTATCCACCTCCAAAAGCCCGGATTCGCTTTAAAAAAGGAAGGTATTTCTGTATTTAAGCTAATTTTTAAAAAATTTACTCTAAAACTCTATAAATAAACTTAAATTTATGCTATAATAAACATATTGACATCAATCGCAGAATCAATGTAGAGAAAATATTGGCAGAATCAAAAACAGAAATGGCTGAAATATTTGAAAGGGATGGAATTGTGTCAATTAAAAAGAATGTTACTATGAGCGATATTGCTAAAAGGCTGCATGTCAGCACGGTAACTGTTTCCAAAGCTTTATCCGATAAGGATGGCGTGAGCCAGGAGCTGCGGACAAAAATCAAACAACTGGCCCAGCAGATGGGATATCGCTATCATACAGTGGCAAAGGCGATGAAAGAGGGAATTACATATAATATAGGAATTGTCGTGATTGAGCGTTTTTTTAATTTCACCAATTCCTTTTATTTAAATATGTATCAGCAAATGATCAAACACTTAACCCGGCACAAATATTACGGGATTCTGGAGATTATTTCTTTAGAAATGGAAGAAAACCTCCAGCTTCCCAATATGCTGCAGGACAGCAAAGTAGATGGCCTGATCGCATTGGGACAACTGCATGGGAATTATATGCAGAAATTGAAGGATACCGGCATCCCGCTGATTATGCTGGATTTCTATGATAAAAATATTGATGCGGATTCGATTACCAGCGATAATTTTTACGGCAGTTATATGGTAACCAATTACCTGATTGAAAATGGGCACCGGGATATCGCCTATGTAGGGGATATCTATGCAACCAGCAGTATTCTTGACCGGTATCTCGGCTATATGAAGGCACTTTTGGAAAGCAGGCTGGAGCTGCGGCCGGATTGGGTGATCAAAGATCGGGATGCGCAGGGGTGGATCGGCGACATAACGCTGCCGAAGGAGATGCCGACAGCATTTGTCTGCAACTGCGATCAGACAGCCTATCAACTGGTGAATGTATTGCTGGCCCAGGGATGGAAAGTACCCGATGACATTTCGGTGGTGGGATTTGACAATTATATGTATGCAACTCTGACCGTCCCACATCTGACAACGGTAGAGGTGGAAACCGAAGAAATGGTCTGTACTGCAGTAGAGGCCATGGTGCGGAAAATTAGAGAACCCGGTTATCGGCTGGGGAGGAAAGTGATCGGGGGAAGGCTGATTGTACGGGACTCCGTTCGAAAAAGGGAATAAACTCTCCATCTTATCTGGATGGCTGTTTGCAGCAGCAAAGATTCAACTTTTCCGGGTCTAAGCCGATGGGTAGAAGTTTGAAAACGCCTGATCGGATGAATACAATATAAATCTGCCCGGCAGAAGCTTTTAGCTTCTGCCGGGCAGATTTATGCTCAAAAGCAGGCGCTGCCGTTTCGGCGAACAGCGGCCGGCCAATCTATTCCTGCTTGTTTTTGATACCGATATTGGAAAATCTGGTATGTTTTATTCCTTGAATTTGCCCAGACGGAGCGAATTTGCCACAACGCTGACAGAACTGAAGGCCATCGCGGCACCGCCGATCATTGGGTTGAGAAAACCGAACGCGGCAAAGGGGATGCCGATGGTATTATAGATAAATGCCCAGAAAAGGTTCTGCTTGATCTTGCGGATTGTGGCCCCGGACAGGCGGATAGCCGTATAGACGGCCATGGGGCTTCCACGCATCAGCGTAATATCCGCAGCTTCCATAGCGATATCCGTACCTGTTCCCATCGCCATACCGACATCCGCGGCCGCCAGCGCCGGCGCATCATTGATGCCGTCGCCAACCATAGCAACGATTTTACCTTCCGCTTTCAGGCGTTCTACTTCTGCGGATTTATGCTCTGGCAGCACTTCTGCCAGCACATGATCGATCCCCGCCTGATCTGCGACAGCCTTGGCCGTTCTCTGATTATCGCCTGTCAGCATATAGACTTCAATACCGGATGCTTTAAGTTTGGACACGGCTTCTGCGGCATCCTCTCTCAGAATATCTGCGACAGCGATTACACCGGCGATTTTACCGTCTGCTGCAAGAAGCATTGCGGTTTTTCCCGCATTTTCAAGCGCGGTTAAAGTATTTTCCGGCAGCCCTTCCCGGATGCCCGATTCTTCCATAAAACGCCGGGTGCCGATCAGCAGTTTGGTGCCCTCCCATTCGGCGGAAACACCGCGTCCGGTTATGGATGTAAATGCATCCGGATCCGGAATGCTACCCAACTTGGCGCTTGCATATCCGTAAATGGCTGCGCCAAGCGGATGTTCAGAACGTTTTTCAGCAACCGCCGCCATCTTTAGCAGGGTATCTGCGTTCCATTCTCTCTGAGGCAAAACATCTGTGACCTCCGGTTTTCCCTTGGTCAGGGTTCCGGTCTTGTCAAAGATCACGGCGTTAATTTTATAAGCCATTTCCAGATGTTCACCGCTTTTAATCAAAATACCGTGCTCTGCACCTGCTCCGGTTCCCACCATAATTGCTGTCGGCGTAGCCAGTCCCAGCGCGCAGGGGCAGGCGATGACCAGAACAGATACGGCATTGATCAGACTGGTATCCAGATTGCCGGAATAAATCTGCCATCCGATTAGGGTGAGCAGGGCAATCGTCAGAACAGCAGGTACAAAAATACCTGCGACACGGTCTGCAATTTGCTGAATCGGCGCTTTAGATCCCTGCGCGTCTTCCACCAACCGGATAATCTGGGCCAGCGCTGTATCCTTCCCAACTTTGGTAGCGCGCATTTTAAACGCGCCGGCCTGGTTGAGCGTGGCACCAATCACGGTATCCCCGACATTCTTTTCTACAGGCAGGCTCTCTCCGGTCAGCATGGATTCATCAATGGTCGAGTTGCCTTCCAGAATTTCCCCATCCACCGGGACCTTTTCTCCCGGATGCACCAAAACGATATCACCCGGCACAACCGCTTCTACCGGGATATTTTGTTCTTCTCCGTTCCGTTCCACTCGTGCTGTCTTCGGCTGGAGGCCGATCAGGCGCCGGATTGCATCAGACGTTCTGTCCTTGGCGGCCATCTCCAAATATTTTCCCAGCAGAATCAGAGTGATAATCACGGCGCTGGATTCAAAATACAGCGGTTTAATCGCCTCTCCCCGATAGGCTTGTGCAAAAAAGCCGTTGTACAGGCTCAGGACATAAGCAGCTGTGGTTCCCAGCGCGACCAGGACATCCATATTGGGGCTTTTATTCCGGATAGCCTTCCAGGCGTTGACATAAAAGCGGCGGCCAATGGTAAACTGCACCGGAGTGGCCAACAGCAGCTGTACCCACTCGTTATGCAGGAAGGTAACCAGCCCATTGTGAATTCCGATCACGTGCAAGATCATGCCAATCAGAAGAGGAGCAGTCAGAACGGTGGAAATAATCAGTTCCCGTTTCCGCTTTCGGATTTCCTGTTTCTTTTCTTCAGCCATTGTATTCGGCTGCTCGGTGAGAAGAACAGAGGCACCGTATCCGGCTTTTTTGACAGCTTCCATTAAATCCTCTGCTGTCGTACCGGCCCCGTATTCTACTGAGGCATTTTCAGTTGCCAGATTGACATAAGCGGTCTGTACGCCGTCCAGTTGCCGTAAAGCCTTTTCAACGGCCGCCGCACAGTTTGCACAGGACATGCCGGTGATATGCAGCTGCGCTTTCTGTATCTGCCGCTCTTCCTGCTCCTGTGCCGGAACAACGGCGCCATACCCTAGTTTTTCAATGGTTTGTACGATTTCCGGAAGCGCGATTTCCTCCGGCTGATAGGTCACGGTTGCTTTTTCAGTCGCCAGATTGACGTTGGCTTCCTGGATACCCGCTTTTTTTCGCAGGCCCTTTTCAATGGCTGCCGCGCAGTTTGCGCAGGACATGCCGGTAATCTGTATTTGTATCTGTTTCATATTTATTCGTCCATCCTCCGCGCTTTGATCGCCTGTTTGGCTGACTATAAATCCATGATCCTGCCCATCAGATCTGCGATTTCTTTGACCTTTTCTTCGGCGTCCATGTTTCCATCCATTGCTTCGGCCACGCAGTGGCTCATATGTTGGGACAGCACCAGCTTGCTGGCACGTTTTAACAACGCCTGTGCCGCCATGATCTGGTTGAGGATATCTATACAGTATCGGCCTTCTTCCAGCATACGGATAATGCCGTCTACCTGTCCTCGAGCGGTTTTAAGCGCAGTAATTGCCTGTTTCCTTTCAGAATTCATCGGAATCATCGGTTCCTGTTTTTGTTGATTCATATAACGACCTCCCTACCCCTGTGGGGTATACTGTTATTTTACATCAGTATGTAGTATATGTCAAGTAGACTCATAAAAAAACATCCGCCATTTTTTGAAAAAAATGGCGGAAGAAAAATGGTGCGGCAAGGTACTAGGAAAAAATTTGAAAAATCCGAATCAAAACCGGGACCAATGCCGAACAGAGCACGCCGTTGACAACGGAAAAAACAATCACTTCTTCAGACACATACTTGATGAGCACCGGCAGGGTCGTATCCTCGCTGGTGGCAGCGCCCAGCGCAATTCCGCAGTAGGCGTTGAGCCTGCTTGTGACAAGGGGAATCAGCAGAAAGGTCAAAAATTCCCGCAAAAAGTTGCTGAGAAAAGCGATCACACCAACCTCCGGTCCGGCAAGCTCGCTGAGCAAAACGCCGGACAGGCTGTACCATCCCAGACCGGAAGCAATGGAGGCCCCGTCATTCCACGCCATTTGCAGAAGGATTGCGCAGAGGATTCCGCCTGCAACAGAGCCGGCGATAATCCCCACGGGGATCACCAGCATTTTGCATCCGGTTTTTCGAATTTTATCTAAAACCGTGCGATTACGCCCCACGCTGATCCCGACGGTCAGCATCAGAATATAGAGAACCCATTCGGACGATTCGGAAATCTGTAAAGCGATCGTTTCACCTGCCAGCGCGCCGCAGAACAGCCCAGCCGCCAGGCTGATGATCAGCAGCAAAAACATCATGACCTGCTACCTCTTTCCGTTCGGGAATTTTCTGGTCAGTCCATAAACCAGCAGCACAGAAAAAAGCGTGGGAATCACCGCGAATAAAAGACTCTTTGGACCCAGGGCCTGCAGTTCCTGCCAAAGATTGGGGCGGCTTCCCAGTGCGGTACCCATACAGAATACCAGCAGCATGGCACATATCAGTTGTATACGGGTGTTCCACCGCAGGCCGCTTGCGGGGAACCACCGCAGGCCGATCAGCAGGCCGATCCCCAGAACCAACAGCATTGCCATATGTACGCCCTCCTTTCGGATCATTTGACAGGGAATGATTTTATGTTTATCCAGGCTGCACATTCCCGGTTATTCTATCATACTCTATGCCTGACGGGCGGGATCTGTGCATATAGACGGTCAAGCATTTTCATGTAAAAAAAACAGCAAAAACAGGCGTCCATACGGACGCCTGCGCATTCTCTGGATTTCATCAGATAGGCTGACGCAGCTTAAGGTTTTGAGAAATCAACGCATACCGCTGTTCCACACTTTCAAAGGAGCGAAATCCGTCCGGCGGTGTATGGAAAGCGTAATCCAGCAGCCGGTCGATCGTCGAAGTCGCTACATGCAGGCGAGTATCGGAAGAGGCATAATACAAATATACCGTTCCGTTTTCTTCGGCAACCGCACCATTTGAGAATACGACATTAGAAACATCTCCGACCCGCTCCTTCCCCTGCGGCGCAATCAGGTATCCGGCAGGCTCTGCAATCACGCGGGACGGGTCCTGTAGATCTGTAACAAAAACATATAAAACATATCGCAGTCCGGCAGCGGTATTCCGCACGCCATGGGCAATATGCAGCCAGCCTTTGGGCGTTTTGATCGGGACGGCACCCGCTCCGTTTTTAGCCTCTGTAATGGTGTGATAATGACGCGGACTGATAATCTGCTCCTTTTCAATCACCGGGTTTTCGATATTCTCACAAAGGCCAAAACCGATCCCACCACCGGAACCGGTCTCAATAAAGTCATCCTGAGGCCGGGTATAAAACGCATACTTTCCTTCGACAAACGCTGGATGCAGGACGACATTTCTTTGCTGCGGAGAAGGTGTGCGCAGATTGGGCAGCCGTTCAAAATGCCGGAGATCCCTGGTACGGACAATTCCCGCCTGTGCCACGGCTGCCGATAAATTTTCGCTGGCAGGATCCTTACTCTCTGAACAGAAAACGCCATAAATATAGCCGTCCTCATGCTGTGTCAAGCGCATGTCATAGATATTCGTCTCCCCAGGGCAGTCAGGAATTCTGACCGGATAGTCCCAGAAACGAAAACCGCTTACACCGCTATTGCTTTCAGCCACGGCAAAAAACGATTTCCGGTCATTTCCTTCTACCCGCGCCATTAAATAGAATGTTGAACCGATCTTAAGCGCGCCGGCATTAAAAACCGCATTGACGCCCAGCCTTTCCATAAAATACGGGTTGGTCTGCGGATTCAGGTCATATTTCCAAAACAGGGGAACATGGTTTCGAGTCAATACAGGATGCTCCCAACGGTCATAAATCCCGTTATAACTTTTTGCCCGCCGGTTTTTCCGGCAGATCAGCCGGTCGTATTTTTTCTGTTCCCGCCGGTAGTTCTTCTCAAATTCTGTCATAGGCTTCCTCCGATCCGTCCGCTTCTACACGGCGGAGCACTTCCATACACATTCTCCCGTTGTGATACGGACATTTCCAAAGTTCTGTGATGGGCTTTTCCACAGGCGTTCCATCCGGATTGACCTCATAAAACCATTCGCTGTTTGGGCGGGGGTCCACCAGATGCTGCTGAATGTAGGCCCAGAGCTGCTCGATCACATTCAAATACAGGGGATCCCTGGTTTTTTCATACTGATTGAGATATCCGACGACACCTTCCGCCTGCACCCACCAGACATACTGCCTGTTGATTTCTCCTTCAAAACTCTCATAGCGCAATGCGCCCTGCCAGTATCCAGCCCGTAGAACATGATCGGCCATCTGCCGGCTATATACTTTGACTGTCTGCTGCCGTACCGGGTCCCCCAGGACTTCACAGGCACGGTCCAGCAGCCAGGAGGCTTCAATATCGTGTCCATAGGAATGCATGTTCGCGATCGAGTGGAACTCCCGGTCAAAAAATACCTCCAGACGGCATTCTTCCTGATTATAGACCTTTTGGGTGAACGTATCGATAATCCAGGTCAGGCGTGCCCGCACCTGAGGATTTTCCCGCGCCAGCAGAAGCTCGGTATAAGCTTCCAAAAGATGCAGCAGGGTATTCATGGTTTTATCTGCCAGCAGGCCGTTTTCCGAAAGAAATTCGTTGTCGATTTCTTTCCATTCTCTGGAAAAGGCTTCCCGGTATCCGTACGGGTCCAGGGTCTTTTCTTCAATGATTCGGAACAGATCCATGGCGGTTTGCAGCGCCTGCTCGTCCCGGCTGGCACGATAGTAGCAGGCCAGCGCATATATGGCAAACGCCTGATTATAAGTATGCTTCATGGCATCATCCGGGGCCGTACCGTCATAACGGACGCTCCAATATACGCCGCCGTATTCCGGATCCAGACAGCTGTCCATTAAAAAGCGGTAGGCATGCCGGGCATAGTCCAGATCTTCTTCCCGTCCAAGCGTCAGATAGGCGTTGGAAAAAAACCAGAGAATCCGGCTGTTGAGAATGACCCCCTTGACAGCCTGCGGATCCAGAGCCAGGGAAAAATCCCGGTATCCGTAAAACCCTCCGTTTTCCCGGTCGATCATCCCTTTCCAGTATGGTAAAATAACGGTTTCCAGATGTGATTGCACTTCTTTAGCCAGTTGTTTGAGTGTTTCCATTTAAAATGCCTCCTGTTTTCCCGTTTTTATTTAGAAGGATTCCCAGATCTTCTTCCTTATAAATAAATTATTTAAGTTAACGATTAGTTTAGACCCATTATAACCAAAAGAAATCTTTTTGTCAATCGTTTCCATCAAATTTTTGCACACCCTTGATACCGCCCGCGTACAGAATGCAGATTTTGGGTAGAAACGGTATAAAAAGTCTTGAAAAACCGGAAAATCCAGGGCTTTTTGATGCGTGGACGCGGGGGGATGTAACCCCTGTAGAATCCCAAGAGAATCCGCACGGAAATCCCGGCCTGCGCATAAGATAGGGTACCGGTTTCTCTATCGCAACAGGAGCCGGGAATCCTGAGGGGATGGAGGGAATTTATTTGAATAAGACAATTCTGGTAGCGGGCGGAGACCTGCGGCAGGTGCATCTGGCCAATCTTTTTGCACAGTCTAATACGGTCTATGCAATCGGATTCAACGAATACATAGAATTTGACCAGAAAGTGCAGCTGGTCACTCGCCCGGAATCTGTCCGCACCCGGCCTGACTACCTGATTTTGCCAGTTTCGGCCTGCACCGACGGCGGTTATCTGAGTACGCCCCTATGGGATTACCGTCTGCGCCTGGCGGCTCTGCTGGATGGAATGGAACGTCCGTCGCTGGTTTTTGGAGGCATTTTAGACAGTGAGGCGGAAAAAGTCATCAGTCTTCGCGGGCTTTCCTATATCAACTATTTACAAAGAGAAGAACTGGCCGTATTAAATGCAGTTCCCACAGCGGAAGGTGCATTGCAGATCATGATGGAAGAGCTGCCGACGACAATTTATGGGCAAAAATGCCTGATGACCGGGTTTGGCAGAATTTCTAAAGTATTAACCAAATATTTGACGGCGCTGGGCGCTTCTTTAACCATTGCCGCGCGTAAGTACAGCGATTTGGCCTGGGCCAGAATTTATGGCGCGCAGGCGGTCAGAATCCCGGAAATGCAGCGGGGTATCGAAGAATACACCGCAGTGATCAACACCGTACCCGCCCTGATCTTTTCCGAGGAAATTCTTTCCAAGCTCAAAAAAGGCTGTCTGGTGATCGACCTTGCGTCTAAACCGGGAGGCGTGGATTTTGAGACGGCCAACCGTCTGGGACTTAAAGCGATCTGGGCACTGTCCCTGCCCGGAAAAACTGCGCCCATCACGTCAGGTGAAATTGTATACGACACCATCTGCAATATTTTGCAGGAAAGGGGGGAAGTATAATGCCAGAAGAAACCTTATCCAAAAGAATCGGATTTGCATTGACCGGATCTTTCTGTACATTTGAACGCGCGCTTAAGACGATGGAAGAACTGGTTAAATCGGGCAATCAGGTGACGCCGATTTTTTCTTTCCATGCGGCCGGGCTGGACACCCGCTTTGGCCGTGCGGACGATTTCATCCGCCGTGCCGAGGACATCTGCGGACATCGGGTTATCCGGACCATTCAGGATGCAGAACCGATTGGCCCGAAAAGCATGTTCGATATTCTGGTTGTGGCCCCCTGTACCGGAAACACCCTGGCAAAACTCGCGGCTTCGATCATTGACACACCGGTGACCATGGCGGTTAAATCCCATTTGCGCAACAGCCGACCGGTGGTTTTAGCGGTTTCGACCAACGACGCTTTAGGCGGTGCGGCGCAGAATATCGGCGCGCTGCTCCACCGGAGAAACTATTATTTTGTGCCTGCCAGGCAGGACAATCCGGAAAAGAAGCCTACATCTGTGGTCGCATGTTTTGAAAAAATTCCAGAGACCATTTCTGCGGCTCTGGAAGGCAGACAGATTCAGCCGGTCCTGTTATAAGCCCGGCGATCTACAGAAAAAAAGGCGCGGTACCGCGCCTTTTTTTCTGTTAATCACTGTTTATGATATTTTCATAAGAGACCAACGTGGTATTTCCAAGTGCGTCCGCCTTATCCATGCAGTCTTTTGTAAATCCGGACTTTGAGAACAGATAGAAATGAACATTCATATAGGAAAACAGTCTGCTGCGCCGTATCAGGGTTTCGAGAACCCGGAAATCGACTTTTTCATTGGTCCATTTGCATGCAGCGAAAAGAGCAGTATCTTTATCCTGCTGGCCCATGATATCAATTTCAGCCTGACTTTTTTGGATGGGATCATTCCCCCACCAACGACCGAGAGAGGAAAATTCTATCGGAGATTTTCCGGCCAGCAACTGCTTCCAAAGATACTGTTTGCAGATCTCTTCAAAAACTTTTCCCATATAATCGGACAGATGGGGCTTGATACGCCGGTATGCAAGATCGGCCGCTCCACGTGCAATCATGGAATTATTATCTAATACAAAGCGATACCAAAAGCGGAACATATTATCTATATTTTAGTCAATCATGATTTAGTAAATCATGATTGACTAATTTAAAAATATAAATAAAAAAGGGAAATGCAAAGGAAAAAAAGAAAAAAGAAAAAGCGGGGAAGGGATCATTGGCTTGTAAAAGAAAATTTTGTCGAATAAGAAGGAATATTGTTGTTTAAGACTTAATTTTTGATTACTTGTTTTGCAAACCCTGAATATAAGAGTTTATCTTTTCTCTGTCCATATTGCTTAACTGCCGATAGGAGTATAAATGCTCCAATTCGTCTGGTGACAGATCGCTTTGTCTGATCTGCTGTTTTACGTTAGACAGGCCCGCCAGATAATCAAGCGAAACATGAAAGAATTTTGCAATCGTCATTAAATTTTCTAAATCCGGTACTCTTTCGCCTGTTTCATAGGCGCTGATTGTCGATTGGGAAATATGCAGTTTCA
>CAJFUK010000064.1 GCA_904420125.1 Candidatus Falkowella caecavicola
ATCAAACATCATATCTGCGATTTTCAAGGTTCAATCTGAGCCTATTTCTTAGGCTCCATTTTTTCATAACTCATTTGACACTACCCAAAAGAACGTTTTCCATTGTTTCCAACAAAGACTTGAAAAAACGGATTGTTCCTTTTTATGGGACAACGGTTTATCGCTCTGACGGGATGCTTATGCCTTTACAGTGGGATTTGCAGGTAAAACAGCGATGTCCGGCGGGTGCTTGACGGGCCAATTATTTGACTTTTATTCATTCATTTATTCATCCCTTTCCGTTGTGCCAATGGTCTGTAAGCGGCGTTTGGAGCAACGAAGGCCGGAGGCGGAAACATTACATATTCATAAAGGAGAAGCTATCCCTGACATGGGATAGCTTCTTTTTATATCTCCAATGGAATGATCAGTAATTTTTTGAAAACTTTCACCAAAATTTCAAATAGCAAACAAGCTCTCAGCAGATACCCCGGGTATACTGAAAGCAGTAAGATGAAAGGAGGATTTCTTAATGAACCGTCAGATCGTTCCATTCCGGCACGAATTCAAGCATCCGATCAGCCGGATGGATTATATCGAATTACAGCGCAGGCTTCCCAACGTCATGAAACATGATTCATTCTGCGGTCAGGACGGCACGTATCGAATCCGGAGCCTGTATTTTGATAATCCCTATGACAAAGCATTTTTTGAAAAAGTGGATGGAATTAATCAGCGGGAAAAATTTCGTATCCGTTTTTATAATGGCGACGTGCGATTTATGCGTCTGGAAAAGAAAAGCAAAATCAATGGCCTGTGCGCAAAACAGAGTGTGCGGATCTCCGCAGAGGACTGTCAAAAAATTTTGCAGGGAGATTACGAGTTTTTAAAACAGGCTGACCATGCTTTGCTGAAAGAATTTTATTTTAAACTGACCACACAGCTGCTGCGGCCTAAAAATATTGTGGATTATTGCCGGGAGGCCTATCTTTATCCGGCAGGGAATGTGCGCATTACAGTCGATCTGGATATCCGGGGCAGCATGTGCTGCGCAGATTTCCTGCAGGAAGAGCTCTGTTCGATATGCGTAGAGCCATCCATCATTCTGGAAGTCAAATATGACGCATATCTGCCATCCGTCATTCTCGATATTATCCGTTTACAAAATCGAAAGGTATCTGCCTTTTCCAAATATGCTGCGGCAAGAATTTTTTGATAGGAGAGTTATAAATCATGACATTCAGTGATATTTTTAAATCAAGTTTTATTGAGAAAATTACAAGTTTTTCTGCGCTGGACGCCTGTATTGCGATGGTTCTTGCATTCGCTATCGGACTTTTTATTTTTTTTGTCTATAAACGGACCTATAGTGGTGTGATGTACTCTGCTTCTTTCGGAGTGTCTTTGATCGGTATGTCCCTGATCACGGCACTGATCATCCTCACCATCAGTTCAAATGTCGTATTGTCTTTGGGTATGGTAGGCGCTTTGTCGATTGTCCGCTTTCGGACAGCAGTGAAAGACCCGCTGGATATTGTATTTTTATTTTGGGCTATTTCAGCGGGCATAGTCACCGGTGCAGGGTTGATTCCACTGGGGGTGTTTGGATCTGTTTTTATCGGCGTCATTTTGCTGATTTTTGTCAACCGTCAGGCGTCAGACACGCCTTATATGCTTGTCGCCAACTGCCGGGACGAAGAAACTGAAAACCAAATGATGTCGGTTGTGCAGGGAAGCACAAAAAAGAACCTGCTGAAAACAAAGACAGTGACACCGGCTGGTATTGAACTGGCTGTTGAGGTCAGACTCAGGGAAAGTTCGACAGCATTTATCAACGGATTGGCGCAAATTGACGGTGTTTCCAATGTTTCGTTGGTGAGCTTTAACGGAGAATATATGTCATAAGGACGGGTGATCTGATTGATAAAAAGCAAATGGATCGGAAAAATAACGGCCGGAGTGATGACTTTTGCCCTGCTGCTGACGGTTTTGCTGATGGCGCTGACCGAAAAGGGGATGATCAGCACGGTTTCTGCGGCTGCCGCTTACGAAAACCAACTGTTTTCCGGTGATATCCTATCGATTGAAATCACAGTAGATCCAGATGAATGGCAGAATATGCTGGACAATGCAATGCAGGAAACCTATATCCCCTGTACCGTGACGATTGCAGGCAGGACGTTTGAACAAGTCGCCATACGCCCCAAGGGAAATACCAGCCTGTCTTCCGTTGCCAATACTGAAAGTGACCGGTTCAGTTTTAAAATGAACTTCGGCTATTATATAGACGAGCAGACCTGTTTTGGATTGGATAAATTGGTGATCAATAACCTGTATGCAGACGCTACCTATTTAAAAGAATATCTGTCCTATGATTTGATGCACTTTTTGGAAGTAGACGCCCCGCTATTCACATTTGCAGATGTTTCTGTCAATGGAGAGACATGGGGTCTCTATCTGGCTTTAGAAGGTTATGATGAAAGCTTTATGCAGCGGGTATATGGCGCGTCGGACGGGCAGCTGTATAATGTAAAAAGTATGGATCATGGGGGCGGTGAGCGGCCCGATGACGGGGCCGGCATGCCTGCGCCGGACTTCCAAAATAACGGCGGCGGACGACCGGATGCCCCGGGCAGAGGAGCGAATTCCTGGAACGGATATTCACAGGAGGATTTTCAGCCGCCTCAGAATGGGCAGACAGCAATGACAGAGGAAATGACGCCGCCGGATTCCGGTCCAGACACTGCATCCGGCACACAGTCTGTACCGGATGGTCCGGAAGAAAGTTCTATGCGTGGGGATTCCCCGGAAAATCTGCCGCCAGAAACCCAAAGGCCGTTTGAACCTGGTCAAAATCCAGGCAGATCGGATCAGGGAGGAGGACCCGGCGGATTTCCAGGCAGCACCGGAGGCGGAAGTTTGCAATATACAGACGATCAGAGTGCCAGTTACAGCTCTATTTTTGACAATGCAGTGACGAATGCGCAGGAAGAGGATTATCAGCGAGTCATTACCGCTTTGCGCCATTTATCCGAGGGCACTGATCTGGAAGAATATTGGGATGTAGATCAGGTTTTGCGGTATCTGGCAGCACACACTTTTGTCGTCAATCTGGACAGTTATGTTTCCAATATGCAGCAAAACTACTACCTCTATGAAAAGGCCGGAAAGGTTAGCATTTTGCCATGGGACTATAATCTGGCATTCGGTGGATTTCAAACCCAGGATGCATCCGCCGCTGTTAATTTTCCGATTGACACACCGGTCAGCGGGGTGGATATGTCTGAAAGGCCGTTGATCGCACAGCTTTTAGCGGTCGAAGAATACCAGGAACGTTATCATGATTATTTGCGCCAAATTGTGGATCAGTATTTCGGCAACGGTTTATTTGAGACAAGGATCGCTTCTGTTTGTTTAGCGATTGACAGCTATGTCCAAAATGATCCGACAGCTTTTTATTCCTATGAAGAATATACAGAGGCAGTGGATATGTTGTATACATTTTGTATGCTTCGTGCAGAAAGCGTAGCCGGGCAATTGAACGGAACCATTCCTTCAACAACTGCCGGTCAACAGGAACAGCCGGAACTTCTGGTAGACAGCAGCCAGATTCAGTTATCGGTCATGGGTGCTATGAACATGGGCGGTGGCCGCGGCGGGGAGCGGCAGGAGTTCTTTCCATTTGGCGAAGAGACGCAGGACATGCCATCTGCAGAAACGATTGGACAGGTCATTGAACTATTGCATACAGCTGAAACAGACACATTAGACGCCGATTTGCTGGAACAGATGAAAGAACTGGGACTGACAGATACGCAGGTCACCTGGATCCAAAGTCTTGCCTCCCAGCAGGAAAACCAGCGGCCTCCGGATACGGAGAATCCCTGGAGTACAGCGGACAGAGTGCCGGAACCGGAAAATGCGGCAGGACAGACAAACACCCTTTCCTGGGGATGGTTAATCGCTTGTGTGATATGTCTGGCGGCAGCTATTGCAGGCGCAGCCTGCTATCGAAGACAATTTTAGGGTTGTGCAGAGCAGAATATCTATAAACAACAGAATGAGCCACGGTTATACCGTGGCTCATTCTGTTGTTTATCTTTTTCAGCGAACTTTAAAGATTTTCGTTTTTTAAAGCTTCTATGATATTTTCATGCCGTACTTTGCGGCTGGTGATATACATCGTTAAAAAGACAATGACAAAAACAGCGACCGTGCAGATCAGGAAGCTTTCCCAAGGCAGGGTAAAATGTGTCAACATTTGTCCGCGCATGGTATTATACAACAGGCCGGTCAGAATAAGACTGACAATAAATCCGTACAACAGCGCCTTAAACGCATAGAGCAGGCTTTCAAAATACAGCATGCGGTTGAACTGTTTCGGAGACATGCCCACAGATTTCAGCATCGCAAATTCCCGTCGCCGCAGAGCGATATTGGTGCTCAGGGTATTGAAAATGTTAACAACGCCCACGGCAGTCAGCAGGACCACAAAACTGTAAACAAAAACAGAAACAATATGTACGGTCTGGCGGTTGGTCTGGCTGCGGATATAGATATTGTTGAGGTTTAGAGCGCCAACCGGATCTTCAAGGAATATCTGGTTGATTTCCTCTTCCAGTTCTATAGGATTCTCCGCATCGATATAGAGAACGCAATAAGGAGCGACATATCCGCGCTGGTAATTGGATGCAAGCGATTCCATAACTGTATCGGAGGCAACCAGTTTGATGACGTCTGCACCGTCAAAATCAAACCGGTTGGTAATAAACGGACAATAGGCGTCATTGGGAATAAAGGAATAGGGAGAAGAAACGGCAGTAGCCCCGATTTCGATTTCATGGATCAAATCTTTATTTTCATATTTCCATAGGGACAACTGATCGCCGGATTGAAAGGTAAATGGGGCAATTTCTTTTTTGAGCCCGCCTTGTGTCACTGTCGTATGATTAATCAGGATCATTTTGGGGTGCTCCGGGTCCATATATTCTTCCGGATTCAGATTTAAAGAAGTGCAGTACTCGATAAACGCTTCGTCACCAACACCAGTAACCGCTGCGATAAATTCATCGTCCGGTTTATGCGCCATGAGATTCTCCATATGATAGTCCCATACAGGCTGGGCGACATTTTCCTGTCCGGGAACCACAGCAAAATACATCCGGCGTTGCAGCGCCTGCTGCTCAATTCCGTCAAGCTCTGAAACTTTTTCAAGAAACGTTAACCGGTCTTCCATGGCAACGGCGGAAAATGTTGTCGCGTCGTTTCTGTCTCTTACAGAAACAATCATATCAATCCCATTATCCCCATAGGCGTTGTCTACCGCAGAGGACATATAGAGATAAAATGCGGAAACACAGATATACAAAACAACGCTGATTGTAATCGAAAGGATGGTCGCACGGTATTTTTTTCCACTGCGTTTAAAGTTCTTACGGGCAAGAAGGACGGAAATCTTTCTTTTTTTACCGTTAGCCAGCCCTCCTTTTCCAATCCTGCGTTCTGCTTTGACCCGAATGTCCGCAGTCTGTCGGATGGATTCGATCGCTGTATATCTGGATGCACGCGCAGACGGAATGTACGCCGACAGGAAAACAACAGCTAATGTAAAAAAGACCGCGCCGATCAGAGACAGGGGAGAAAAAGTCATCTCCAGTCCTGCGACACCAAATGTCAGTTCCCGGACCATCGGATCAAACCAATGAACCATAAGCGCGGAAACTCCCAATCCAAGAAGCAGGCCAACAGGAATTCCCAGCAGGGAGACATACCCTGCTTCCCATAAAACAATCCCGCGTTTCTGCTTTTTGGAAGCACCGATGCTGTCAAGCATACCAAACTGTTTCAGACGCTCGGAGACCGAGATGGAAAATGTATTATAAATCAGGGAGACCGAGGCTGCGGCTGTAATCAATATGAAAAGGGCGGACATGCCGATCATCAGATAATATGTATTGTCATTGGGAATCCCTCCCATATACCCAAGAACCGGATCGTTGGTGAACGCTTTGACATCCAGCTCTTTGGCCAGGTTCTGTACCTGATAGGTAAAGCTCGCAGGAATCCCTTCGGCTTTTGTATAGACTGTTACCGTATCCTGGTCTGTCAGTGTTGAGGGATCCAGCCAGCTGATCAAAGTGTAGCCGGAAAAACCGCCGTAATAGATGTCGACTACACGATTGGTCCCGCTTTCCAGATACTGTATATGCGATTCCTCCGCACATCCTACTGTTTCAAAAACCGGCTCCCTGATGATACCGACAATGGTATAGGTACGGGTTGTGGACGAAGAGAGGCGTTCGCCTTCGACATATCCGACATGATCAAAGATTTTATTGTTCTTGGCAATTTCTTTAGCGATACTTGCAGCGTTTCCACCGGTTGCCATTCGGTCTCCGAGCCGCAGGGTTATGGTGTCACCTACGGCCAATTTAGCGCCGCCGTCTGTGATAGCATGCGCAGAAACCACAATCTCGCTTTCGCTTTCCGGCAGGCGGCCCTCCAATAATTCCAACGGCATATTTTCAAGCAGATGATCGTCAAAATGCCGTACAAAATAATAGGGTTTTCGGGCGTTTTGAGAGTCCGGCATGGCAGCATACCCCAGATCCAGCGAGATCATCAGTTCCTCTGCACCGGGAAATGTCGTTTCCCGAACATCCTTATAATACACGTTTCGGTACATGGATTGCCAGTTACCGTATTTATCAAAAGCCTGAATCTGGAGGGTGCGCAACAGGCTGGACATCAGGGAAAAAACAGCGGTCAGCATCACTGCCGAAAGGATAACTCCAATAATCGTGACAGCGGTTCTGCGGCGATTTTGACGCAGATACCGCGCTGAAAGTGTGCGGACAATATTCATGGTCGCAATAAACCCCTTTCTTTGATTGCAGATAAAATATGTAGCACGGCCTAAAGGAACAGTTATTGCGGCGAAGCGGAATCGCTGGTCACTTTTCCGTCCTCGATTTTTATGACGCGGTCTGCCTGCGCTGCGATTTCCGGGTCATGGGTGATCAGAATCAGGGTTTGGCTGTATTTTCGATTGGAAGCCTTCAGAAGTTCCATGATTTCAATACCGTTTTTTCGGTCCAGGTTACCGGTGGGTTCGTCCGCCAAGATAATGGAAGGCGAATTGATCAGCGCACGGCCGATCGCTACTCTTTGCTGCTGGCCGCCGGAAAGCTGATTTGGCAGATGGGTGCGGCGGTTGGTCAGGGAAAGGGAAGTCAGCAGTTCATTTAACTGTTCTGCATCCACTGACTTGCCGTCCAGCAACAGGGGAAGGGCTATATTTTCTTCTACATTGAGCACTGGGATCAGATTATAAAATTGATAGATGAGTCCGATATGGCGGCGGCGAAATTCAGCCAGCCGGGTTTCGTCCAGCGTACAAATATTTGTTCCATCAATAATAACGTTTCCGCTGCTCGGTTTATCGACACCGCCCAGCACGTGCAGCAGAGTGGATTTTCCGGAACCGGACGGTCCAATAATAGCGGTAAACTCTCCTTTCTTGATTGAAAAAGAGATTCCGTCCAGCGCATGAACACAGGTCTCGCCGTCTCCATATACTTTATATACATTTTCTACTTTCAGCATTTCCATTGAATTCATTTCCTCCTGAGATACGGATTCGTTATTTTAATACGTAAACGCGTCATCCTATTAGTATACTGTACTTTGATGCAAAAAGCAAATACTTTCTGGGATTTTTCATACAGTGAAAGAATCATTTGTCAGTTTCCATAGAAGGATATTGACAACCCACTGGAAAGCGGATATAATGAACACAGGTGGAAATGCTTGTAAAATAGAAATGGGATTTTGTACATATGGTTACCATTAAAGATGTTGCCAGAGAGTCTGGTTTGGCTGTCGGAACCATTTCACGCTATCTGAATGGGGCTTCGGTCAAGAAACAGAACCGGGAAACAATCGAACAGGCGATTGAACGGCTGGGTTATCAGCGGAATACGCTGGCGCGCAGCATGAAAACCGGCAAAAGTATGACCATTGCGGTTGTTGTGCCACAGCTTGCCAACATGTTCTGTATGCGCGTCATCGAGAGTGTTGAGCGGGTTCTGGAAAACTATGATTACAGTGTCATTGTCACTGACTGCAACGGAATGGAGAACCGGCAAACGGAAAAGATCACGATGCTGAAAAACAGGATGGTGGATGGATTTGTTCTGATGCCCACCGGATCTGATGCGCAAAAGGTACGGGATGCGGCTGGAGACGTGCCGGTTGTTTTGATCGACCGGCTGATGGATTTGCCAATTTTTGATTCGGTTGTCGTCAATAACTGTGAAGCAACTTATGACATGGTTGGCCGGGCTGTTGCGCAGGGAATTCGGAAAATCGGGATGATTGAAGGTCCACAGGATATATACAGCGCGCGGGAACGCTTACGTGGGTTTAACATGGCCCTCGGCGACTATCAGCTGGAAAATACATATCACGTGCGGGGGGCATACAGTGCTCAAAGCGGATACGATGCGATGAAGCAGTTGCTCGGGTATGATCTGGATGCTGTTTTTGTCTCCAACTATGAACAGACGCTGGGCGCCATTGACGCTGTCAGCGACAGTCAGGCGGATGTAACAATTTTAGGATTTGACAGTATCGAACTGGTCAATACCGTCAAGCAGCCGTACCTGTTTATTTCCCAGCCGGTGGAGGCCATCGGAAAACGGGCGGCAGAGTTGCTGCTGGCACGGATACGGGATCCGGACAAGGAGTTTGTCAATCTGGTTTTAAAAATTTAAAACGGCTTTGCATGGAAATATTGCGGTCGGTAGCGTTTCACTGATTTTCCGCTGGAAAAGGTCCTTCTGGGATCAGAAAGAGTTTTTTTAGAAAATCTTTTGAAACGATTCATAAATGAAGAGAAGGGATGGATCAGTATGCTAAAAGGGATTTCCCCTGTTTTATCTCCAGAGCTTCTGAAGATCTTGTCAGAAATGGGGCATGGTGATGAAATTGTCATTGCAGACGGGAACTTTCCGGCAGCCAGTATCGCCCAGCGGCTGGTTCGTGCAGATGGAATTTCTGCGCCTGTGATGCTGGAAGCGATTTTGTCTGTGCTGCCGCTGGATCAGTATGATGCGCATCATTTTGTTTTGATGGAAGTTTGTGAAGGGGATCCGGTTGTTCCGCATATATGGGATCAGTACCGGGAGATTCTTTCCCGGTATGAACCCAAGTCAAAAATAGATACAATGGAGCGCTTTGCTTACTATGAACGCGCCAAGCAGGCATATGCCGTCGTGGCGACGGGAGAACTGGCGCAGTATGCAAATATCATTTTAAAGAAAGGCTGTGTGTTGTAAAATGATTGTAAAGGGAACATATTTTCAGAATGACAGTGAAAAACCGCTGGTATACGGAGATGTGGAGATTATCAATCCACCCCGGCAGCGCCTGCGCGGCGAACCCTGCAAAGAGGGCATTTTGGCGGAACCTGTCATTTGCGGTTTCTGCGGCACCGATAACGAACTGATGCATATGGGACAGAATCATAACCTGTCGCATAAGTTCCCGGCCGGGCAGAACCGTCTGATCAATGGACATGAAGGTGTAGTTTGGGTACCATCTCAGAATCGTTTTGCCATCGTCCTGATCCGGGGAGGGGACAGTTATGACCCGACCCGCTATACCGAAGATGAAACCTATTTTGAATACGGATGCGATCAGGCAGACGGTTTGTTCTGTGATAAAAATTACTTCAATCCCGATATGCTGCTGGAAATCCCGGAAGGCTATGTCAAAGACGGAAAACTGGCGCTTTCTTTTGCAAAGAAAATGGTGTTCCCGGATCCGTACGGCTGTATGGTCTTCCAGCTGGAGCGGATGGAGGACATGGGGGTCGCGCAAAATTTTCGGGTAGAAATGGCACGGCATAAATGCAGTGAGGAAAAGGCGCGGGAAATTGCAAAAGAGACCCTGTTTGAACGGGTTGTCATTTTTGGCTTGGGGACAACCGGCATGTTTATCGGGGATCTGATCAAACAAAATCACCCCAACGCCAATATTGTTTTTGTCGCGCGCAGTGAAGAGAGCAGCCCGAAAGTGCAGTTTGCTTTGGAACAGACGGGTGCGCAGTACGTACAGAGCAACTTTAATACCAATGAAGAACTGGCAGCGGCGATTTGTCAAAAGCTTGGCGGAAAGGCCAAAGTATTTATTGGCGTCAGCGGTACAAATGTTGAGCATGAAATTGCATTTAAATACGGTGTGCTGGGCTGCAACGGTATTTACAACAGCTTTTCTTTAGGGCCTCAGATTTCCTTTGATACGATGCCGTTCGGCTTCCAGAATCATGTCATTTTCGGTTCGATTAACTTCCGGCAGGATCATATGGAAAAAGCGATCCAGATCCTTGCAAAAAGCCGGTATAATGAAATTGTTGAGCTGATTGATAAGGAAGAATTTATTCGCGATCCCATGGGGGCTTACAAAAATAAAATCTACAGCAAGGCAGCGCCGCTCAAGACTGCTGTAATCTGGAACGAAAAATATATTGACCGCAATGCGTAAATTGTGGAAGGATAGCGTTACCGGTTAGGATTTTCCGTGCCTGTCAGCGCTGTCTTTGCCGTCCTTTTTTAGAGGGACGCGGCTATGCCGGATGCATTCATTCTGATAAAAGCACCGGTATGGCGAGAGAAAAGTTGGATTTGTTAGGAACAGAATGATCTGCTCCAGATAGAAAGGAAGCATTTACAGTGAAAACAGTATTGATTACAGAACCAAACAAAATTGCAATCGCAGAAGCGCCAATGCCGGTTGTCAAAGAAGGGGAGGCCCTTCTGAAAATCCGTTACTGCGGAATCTGTGGCGCAGACGTAGCAAGTTATACGGGAAATCAGCCGTTTACGACTTATCCCCGTATTCCGGGTCATGAGTTCAGTGCGGAAATCGTAGAAATTCCGGAAAATGACAAAGGCTTAAAACCTGGCGATATTGTTACGGCTAATCCGTATTTTAACTGTCAGCACTGTTATTCCTGCGAACGTGGTTTTGTCAATTGCTGTACAGATAATCAGACGATGGGTGTACAGCGTGACGGCAGTTTTGCAGAATATGTCGCGATGCCGGTCGAGCGGATTTATCCCGGAAAAGGCTTATCTGCACAGCAGCTGGCACTGATCGAGCCTTTCTCTATCAGCTATCATGCGGTTTCCCGTGCAACTGTTAAACCGACGGACAAAGTATTGGTGGTTGGCGCCGGTCCGATTGGTCTGTTTGCGGTGATCGCGGCTAAATTAAAAGGCGCTCAGGTTTACAGCGCAGATATTCTGGACGGCCGTTTGCAAATGGCCAAAGAGTATGGCGCGGATGGTGTGATTAACACCAAAACGCAGGATCTGGCAGAAGAGACAAAACGGATTACGAATGGCAACGGTTTTGATGTGTGTATTGAGGCTTGCGGACTTTCCGAAACCTTCCTGTCCTGCATCGACTGCGCAGCTTATGCGGCGAATATCATTCTGATCGGGAACGGCAAAAAGGAGACGACATTCCTTCATTCCATCCTGCTGAAAAAAGAGTTGAACGTATTCGGCAGCCGGAACTCTTATGCAAAAGATTTTACCGATCTGATCGACATTGTTGCCTCCGGCAAGGTGGACGTTATGAAAATGGTCAGTGGAATTTATCCGATGGATCGTGCGGACGAAGCATTCAAAGCGCTGGCACACAATGATGGTTCTCTGGCAAAATTACTTGTGGAGGTTTCAAAATAATGGGTGCAGTTAAAGAAACAGTTATGCAGTTCGGCGAAGGCGGTTTCCTTCGCGGTTTTGTAGATTACTTTTTTCATAAACTCAATGAAAAAGGCCTGTATGACGGAAAAGTTGTTGTGATTCAGCCGATTGAAAAAGGGCTGATTCATGTGTTGAATGACCAGAAGGGACAGTATAACCTGTTCCTTCGCGGAATTGAAAACGGACAGGTTGTCAATGAGCGTACGGAAATCCATTCTATTTCCCGCGCGATCAATCCGTATGAGGATTATGCCGCTTATCTGGAGCTGGCACATAATCCCGATCTTCGCGTCATTGTTTCCAATACAACCGAAGCCGGAATCGAATACCTGGGCACAGAAAAAATAACGGATGCACCTCCAAAATCCTACCCGGCCAAATTAACTGCATTTTTGTACGAACGTTTTAAAACAGGACTGGGGGGATTTATCCTGCTGCCCTGTGAGCTGATTGACAACAATGCGGATCAGCTGAAAAAATGCGTGCTTCAGTATGCGGCGCTCTGGCAGCTGGGAGATGCGTTTGTAAACTGGATTGAAAAAGAAAACCATTTCTGCAATACGCTTGTTGACCGTATCTGTACGGGATATCCGGCGGACGAAGTGGAAACGCTGACAAAGCAGATCGGCTATGAAGATCGTCTGATTGACACAGCGGAGATTTTCCATTTATGGGTTATTCAGGGGAATTTTGAGCATGAGCTGCCTTTCAATAAGGCCGGTTACAACATCGTATGGACGGATGATGTGACACCGTATAAGAAACGGAAAGTACGGATTCTGAACGGCGGTCATACTTCGATGGTTTTGGCAGCGCGTTTGTACGGGCTGGAAACTGTTGGGGAATGTATGAACGACCAGACCGTCAGCTCTTTCCTGCATCATTGTATTTTCGATGAAATTATTCCGACGCTGGGCAATACTGAAACCGATATCGCTTTCGGCAAGGCGGTTTTGGAACGGTTCTCCAATCCGTTTATCAAACATAAACTGCTTTCAATTGCTCTGAATTCTGTCAGCAAATTCAAAGTACGTGTTCTGCCGTCCCTGCTGGCCTATCGGGAACAGTTCGGAAAGAATCCGAAATGCCTGACCCTGTCTCTGGCGGCGCTGATTGCTTTTTATAAAACAGATGAGGCAAACGATCTGCCGGAGGTCATGGCGTTTATGAAACAGGCCAGCGTAGCAGAAATCCTTGCAAAAGAAGAATACTGGGATATGGATTTGTCTTTTCTGAAAGAAGAAGTGGAAGCATACTACCAGACAATTCAGACCAAAGGAATGAAAGAGGCTTTTGCATGCGTACTGTAAAGATACACAGCAGCGATAATGTGGCTGTGAATATTGAAACCGGCCACAAGGTGGCGTTATGCGATATCCCGCAGGGGAGTAACGTCATTAAATACGGATATCCGATCGGACATGCAACCCAGGACATTCATGCGGGGGACAGCGTCCATGTACATAACCTCAAGACCAATCTGAATGAACTGTTGGATTATACCTATCATCCTGACTTTCAATGGCCGGATCCGGAAGAACCGGAAATGATTCAGGCCTATGTTCGGGAAGACGGTAATATTGGAATCCGCAATGATATCTGGATCATTAATACGGTTGGATGCGTCAATAAAACGGCCGAACAGCTGGCAAAAGCAACCGGCGCCCTGACCTTCCCGCATCCCTACGGATGTTCTCAGCTCGGAGAGGATCACCAGACAACCCAGATGATCCTGAAAGGTTTAATCAACCATCCCAATGCGGGCGGTGTTTTGGTGCTGGGGTTGGGATGCGAAAACAACAATATTCCGGCTTTCCAGTCTGTGCTGGGTGAAGTGAACCCTAATCGTGTAAAATTTCTGGTTGTGCAGGAAACGCAGGACGAAATTGCGGAAGGCATTCGTTTGATCAATGAACTGAAAGCCTATGCGGCAACTTTTCAGCGACAGCCGGTACCGATTTCCAAACTCAAGGTTGGGCTCAAATGCGGCGGAAGCGATGGTTTTTCCGGTATTACCGCCAATCCTCTGGTCGGACAGTTTTCCGATAAACTGATCCGGCAGGACGGTTTGACTGTTCTGACTGAAGTGCCGGAAATGTTTGGTGCGGAAACGATTTTTATGAACCGTTGCGTGACATTGGAACTGTTTAACAAAACCGTAAACCTGATTAACGATTTTAAACGTTATTTTATCCGCCATGGACAGGAAATTTACGAGAATCCTTCTCCGGGAAATAAAGCCGGCGGTATTTCCACACTGGAAGATAAATCGCTTGGATGTACCCAGAAGGGCGGTACGGCACCGGTTGTGGATGTGCTGGGATATGGAGATACAGCCAGCAAAAATGGGCTAAACCTTTTAAATGGCCCTGGAAACGATATTGTAGCGGTTACGAATTTGACAGCGGCTGGATGCCATCTGATTCTCTTTACCACCGGTCGCGGCACGCCGGTCGGCGCGCCCGTGCCTACGGTTAAGATTTCGACCAATACCCATCTGTATGAAACCAAGCCGCATTGGATTGATTTCAACGCGGGTGAAATGCTGGATGGAAAAAATCTTTGCAACGATCTGTTCGCATATATCCGCAGGGTTTGTGATGGAGAGCAGACCAACAATGAAAAACACGGTTATCGGGAAATTGCTATTTTCAAGGATGGTGTAACTTTATGATTATTGACGCACATCTGCATCTTTGGGAGAAGCAGAACGGCCGGGTCAACGGAAAACCGGTATATGATCTGGGCGGCGGTCGGAGTGATTTCGGCGGAGAAGTACGTCAAATGATGCCGCCGTATCTGCTGGATGGAAAAAATTCAGCAGAAGCACTTTTCGCCAACATGGAGTATGCCTGTGTCAGCGGCGGTGTGGTTACACAGGAATATATCGACGGCAATCAGGATCCTTATCTGCTGACAGTGAAACAGAAATACGGCGACCGGATTAAGATCTGTGCTTTATATGAAGAAGACGGTGTGTTCCGGCCGGAATATTTTTTGGCGAATCCCTTTGATGGCTTGAAGATTTGTGCAGGCCGTTTACAGGATCCGGATCTGACGCTGCTTCTGCCGGTATTTCAAATGGTGGAAAAAGCTGGAAGATTTATTTCGATTGATCTGGCCGACGGCGCTTTACAGGTACCTGCGATGGAAACATTGATTGCTGCCTGTCCGGATCTTCGGATTGCAATCGGCCATTTTGGTATGGTCACCCGGGAGGGCTGGCTGCAGCAGATTGGTCTGGCAAGGCATCCGCATGTTTATATTGAGAGCGGTGGGATTACCTGGCTGTTTAACAGTGAATTTTATCCGTTTCCGTCCGCTGTCGATGCGATACTGGAGGCAAAATCTGTCTGCGGCATGGAAAAGCTGATGTGGGGAAGCGATTATCCCCGGACCATGACAGCGATTACCTATCGGATGAGCTATGATTTTGTTCAGAAGTCGGATAAGCTTTCTGCTGCGGACAAAGCACGTTTCCTCGGAGAAAACGCAAAAGAATTTTATGGTTTTTCTGATCTGCCGGTTCCGGAGAGAATCCGGAATATGGTGGAGGATGAATAAAAAACAAACAAATTTGAAAGGCGGGATTTTGTGAGTACAGAAACAAAAAAGACTGCGCCGTTTGAACCTACCTGGGAATCTCTGCGCAAATTTGAAGCCCCGGATTGGTTTAAAAATGGTAAATTTGGCATCTGGGCACATTGGGGACCACAGTCTGTTCCGATGTTCGGAGACTGGTATGCACGCTTTATGTATGTACAGGGTACAGACCAGTACAATTATCACTATAAAAAATACGGTCATCCAACCAAAGTGGGCTGGAAAGATATCGTACAGATGTGGAAAGCCGAGAAATTTGATCCGGATGCGTTAATGGATTTATATGTAAAAGCCGGTGCAAAGTTCTTTGTTTCTCAGGCGATGCATCATGATAACTTTGATAATTTTAATTCTAAATATAACCGGTTTAACTCGGTAAATATGGGACCGCATCGTGATATTGTCGGTGAGTTCCGTGCAGCTGCCAAAAAACGCGGCCTGCCTTTTGGTGTTTCCGAGCATTTGGCTGCTTCATTCTGCTGGTGGGCATATAATAAAGGCTGTGATAAGACCGGTAAATATGCTGGTATTCCCTATGATGCCAGTGATCCGGCTTATAAGGATTTCTATCATGACAATCGGGAGGAAATGGCCAAGATTGACCCCAATAACCCCTGGAGCGGCGGCTGGTATACAGAAAATGAGAATTTCCATAAACACTGGCGTGACCGTATGATAGATCTGATTGACAAATATCAGCCGGAGATGCTGTATTCCGATGGTACGCTGCCTTTTGAACAGTATGGTCTGGAGGTCGTTGCACACCTGTATAATACCAGCATTGCTGCAAATGGCGGTGTCAATCAGGCTGTGTACACGCTCAAAGAAAGCAATCCGGATCGTTATAATATCGGTGCGGCAGACGTAGAGCGGGGCGTACAGAAGGATATCTTCCCGAAACCGTGGCAGAGCGAAACCTGTATCGGACAGTGGTTCTATGATGTGCGTGCGCGTTATAAGAGCTTTAAACAGGTTATCGAAATGTTGGTTGACGTTGTTTCAAAGAATGGTACATTCCTGTTAAATATTCCGCAGAAACCGGATGGAACACTTGATGATGAAAGCATCACGCTGCTGGAACAGATCGGCGCTTGGTTCCAGGTAAACGGCGAGGCGATTTATGATACCGTTCCGTGGTATACAGCGATTGAAGGAGATCTGAAGTCTGAAGAAGGTATGTTCAACGAAAAAGAACTGGCTTATACCGTCCGCGACTTCCGCTTCACCAAGAAAGGCGATGCCGTTTATGCTTTTGCGCTCGCATGGCCGACCGATGGAAAACTGGCAATCCGCAGCTTTGATTCCAACCGTTTCAAAGTCGAAAAAGTAGAATTGCTCGGTTATGATGGACAGATTCAGTTTGAACAGACATCTTATGGTCTGATTTTGACCAATCTGCCGGAAAAACCGCCGGTATCTAATGCCAATGCCTTTAAGGTTATTGTAAAAGAATAGTCTGTAAAAGGATCTACCTTTATATAAAAACCCGCTGATAATTCAGCGGGTTTTTATATTTTTTTAGTAAAACTGCTTGCTCGTGATTGACTTTTAAAAAATGGAAAGTTATAATCAAGGTATTCAGATAGGTTCATCACAACAATATAAAAAGGAGGCGGCATGAATGAAATGGTCCATCAAAGGATTATCTCCGGAACAGGAGTTTGGGGTACAGGAAATTTTAGAACAGCTGGAAGAAAACGGTTGCCCTTTAGACAAAACGCAGGAGATACAGGTTGTCTGCCGGAAGGAAAAAGGGATCCATCTGCAATATGATGGGGAAAAAGCGGTCATGGAATATGGCAGAGACTGTGATTTGATGCGGGGCATTGGTCTTTTGGCAGAACGTTTGCAGTCAAAAGCTCCTTTTTCTCTGGAAGAAAATCCATCCTATCAGGACTTGGGGATGATGATTGATTGTTCCCGGAATGCGGTTCCGAAACCGAAAACCATTCAGAAAATGCTCAGACATTTAGCTTTAATGGGATATTCCACTGTGCAGTTATATACAGAGGATACTTTTGAAATGGAGGGGCATCCCTATTTTGGTTATCTTCGCGGACGGTATACGCGCGAGGAATTCCATGAGATGGATCGGTATGCCAAAAGCCTGGGTATTGAGATGATCCCCTGTATCCAGACCCTGGCGCATATGGGAGCGGTTCTGAAGTGGAATGCATATGCGGGCATCAAAGACTGTAATGATATTATGTTGATCGGGGATGAAAGGACCTATCAACTGATTGACGAGATGTTCCGTACGATGTCGGAGAACCTGTCCAGTCGCCGTATTAATATTGGCATGGATGAAGCACATATGGTCGGACTTGGCAAATATCTGGATCAGCACGGTTTTGAAGAACGGTTCTCTGTGATGCTCCGGCATTTTCAGAGGGTGATGGAAATCGCCAGAAAATATGGATATCGTCCCATGATGTGGAGCGATATGTTTTTCCGTTTGGCTTGCCATGGAGATTACTATAACGTGGATTGCCCGATTGATCCGGCTGTGGTTGCACAGATTCCAGAAGATATTTCTTTGATTTATTGGGACTATTATACGTCCGATTCGTCTGTTTACAATAAAATGATTGAAAAGCATAGGGCACTTTGTAAGAATTTGGTGTTCGCGGGCGGGGCATGGAAATGGATGGGATTTTCTCCCCATAGCCATTTCAGCCACAAGATAGCTTTGGCAGCGCATGAAAGTTGCAGAACCAATGGTGTGACCGATGTGTTTGTAACCGGATGGGGAGATGACGGCGGAGAAGCCTCTCTCTTTTCTGTGTTGCCGGCCCTTCAGCTGTGGGCCGAACTCTGTTACCAGAATAACGGGTGCGAAGACTGGTTGAAGCACCGGTTTACTGTCTGTACCGGCGGGCATTACAATGATTTTATGGATCTGGATTTGCCGCACACAACACCGGATTTGAAGGAAAAGGATGCGCGGACCGTGGATCCGGGGCGGTATCTTTTTTATCAGGATGTTCTCTATGGACTTTTTGATCGACATGTAGAACCGGACGCGTTTGCCGACCATTACCGGCGTGCCGCAGAGCGGTTTGCCGAAGCGGCTGAACGTAATCCGGGATGGGAACAGCTGTTTCATGTGCAGTCTTTGCTGTGCGAAGTATTGTGTATAAAATGCAGGATCGGTATAGATATGCGGGCTGCATACCGTGCGGGAGATTTGGACCGGCTGGCGGTATTTTCTGATCAGGAGCTGCCATCTCTTCGGATGCAGATCCAAAGTTTTATGGAGACTTATACCGCCCAGTGGGAACAGGAGAATAAAGTGTTTGGACTGGATGTATTTGATCTTCGGAGCGGCGGCGTTTTACAGAGGATCCGTACGGCAGAACGGAGAATACGAGCCTACCTAGATGGAGAATTGAAGCAGCTCGAGGAGTTGGACCAGGATATTTTATATTACGATTGCCGGCCAGAGGCATGGAGTGAAAAAGGTTTGTATGCGAACACCTGGTATACGATCGCAACACCCTCTGTTCTCTGCTTTATGTAATTTTCTTAGAGGTTCTTGTTCGATATCTGAAAGATTTTTGTAAAATTGATGATAAATGACAAAAAAGTTTGTGCAATATTTAAACATATCTTGTTGACTTTTTCAAAATAAATTAGTATAATATATCTAAATCACCGAGATGAATTTTTATTTCAGGTGTTATTCCCGGAGCAGAGAAGAAAGTTTGAATGCTCTGGGCCGTTCTGTGATGCAGGGGAGAGGCTCTCTCTCCTAATTTGAAGGAGGAAATTGTAATGAAAAAAACAAGTCGGATTCTTGCAGCGATCTGTTCTGCAGCAGTCGCTGTCAGTGCTCTGTCTATGAGCGTATCAGCTGCTGAAATTGTATGGTTTGAGGGTTCACAGGATCTGGAAAATTACGGAAATATCGGAAACGAAAATCTTCCCGGTATGGATTTTACCCAGTTTGTGCCTGGCAGCCGGATTTGTGTGACATTTACCGGAGATGAAACACCGTGGATTTCTCTGCTGTCTGAAGAAGAGGTTCATACACCGCTGGCTGATTATGAGTCTCCGAACTGGGGTAGTGCCAATGCTTCCAGCGTGGAAAACGGCGTTGCCTATTATACATATGAAGATGTTCTGGCACAGTGGGCGGCTTATGCCGATAAAATTAGTGTAACCAACTTTGATCAGGTGTCCGGTGTGTTCGTACAGGCGAGCGGTCCGGCAAAAATCAATGTAACAAAAGTTACACTGGAAACCGATGCGGCCGCTCCAGTTGAAGAGTCCCAGCCGGAATCTTCTACAGAGCCTTCTGCTGAATCTTCGGTAGAAACATCTACAGAATCTTCTGTTGCCGAGACGCAGCCGGAATCTTCTACAGCGACTACATCTTCTGCTCCGGCAACCGGGGATGCAGGGATTGCACTGGCGGTTCTTGCATTGGCAGCAGCAGGTGCCGTTGCAGTTGTTGCAAAGAAAACCGTGAAATAAGTCTTTGATGAGTCATAAAAGGGAGTGAGAAAAGTCACTCCCTTTTATTATTTTCTATTATTTAGATAAAATAACAAAAATAAACACAGAAAATTTATATATATATCATTGACTTTTAAAAAACATGTATAGTATAATATAGACAAATCATCTGAATAAATATTACTTTTCAGGTGTGTTTCTCCAAAGACGATGATAAGGAATTTTTTCAATGATGAAAATAGATCTTTTCTTGCTTTTGGGGTTGGTGAATGGGGGAAAACGTTCCCGAATTGAAGGAGGAGTTTGTAATGAGAAAAATAGGCAAAGGCCTTGCTGTTCTGTGTTCAGCTGCGATGGCGGTTTCCATGTTTACTTCCATGGTATCTGCTGCTGATACATATACCATCGAACTGCAGGCTGCAATGACACCGGGTGCACCGGTTTCCATTGATCTGGATCAGTATCCGGAAGTAAAAGACCGCATTGGTCAGATCACAAAATTGGAAGCACGCATCTCCGGTTATGATAGTTGGTGGGGCGGTATCACTACTCTGAACGGTGTGCAGAACTGGACATTTGAAACCATTGAGACCAATGAAGAATATGAAGGTCAGGAAGTTACCAAAAAGAGTATGGCAACTGTGACCGGTGACTATGATACAGTGACCCGTTATATTGAGTGGGATAAAAATCTTGAAACGATTCCCGTAAATGAATGGAAAAATGATACTTCCAACTTTGCCGATGGAGTCATCACCATTGATGTACCGGCCGGTAAAACAATCGCACAGAATCCTGAAGGCGGAGAAATTGACTATATGTTGATCTATATTGATGAAGCAGCAGTACCGAGTGCGACAGTTACGTTGGAGTCTGTGACCTTGACAATGGAAGGCTCTGCTCCGACTGAGACTTCTTCGGAACCTTCTGCTGAAACATCCACAGAGTCTTCTGAAACTTCTGCAGAATCTTCTGCTGAGTCTTCTGTAGAGACATCGACAGAAACATCTACTGAAACTTCTGTAGAAGAATCCAACACAGAGTCTTCCACAGCGGTTACACCTTCTGCTCCGGCAACCGGGGATGCAGGGATTGCACTGGCAGTCTTTACACTGGCAGCAGCAGGTGCCGTTGCAGTTGTTGCAAAAAAAGTAAAATAAGTATTGAGAATACTAAAAATTAAAAATAAGGGATGGGGAAGCTCATTCCTTATTTTTATAATATGAGATGGTCTGTTTGTGAATGATTCTGGTAAATAGGTATTATAAAAATAAAGAAGATATGGATGAAAGCGGGGCCATTGGGGGAAATACAGAAGACAAGTTTGGAAATACTTTTATCAGTTAAAAAAGCTATAGTTATCCTGCAACTGGTTGGTATAGATTTTATTCTGTTTTGGAAAACTATGAAAAGCAATTCAGAAAAGGGGAGAAGCAAATCATGAAAGATGGACATCGATTTTTTATCTGTAAACATTGTGGAAATATAATCGGGATGATTCATAACAGCGGAGTGCCGATTCAATGCTGTGGAGAACCGATGCACGAGCTGGTTGCCAACACATCCGAAGGAGCGGCTGAAAAGCATTTGCCGGTAGTCGAGAAAGAGGGAAAAATGATTCGGGTAAAAGTCGGAGAAGTGTATCATCCCATGACAGAAGAACATGGTATCACCTGGGTTTATTTGCAGACAGAAAATGGAGGACAGAGAAAAATTTTGCCGGTCAATCAGGATCCTGTTGTTTCTTTTGCATTAACAGAAGGAGAAAAACCGGTTGCAGTATATGCGTATTGCAACCTGCACGGCCTCTGGAAAACAGTATTATAAAAACCAACAAGGCAGGCACGTGGTCGCGTGCCTGCCTTGCATTTTCGGTCCGGTAAAGATATCATGTGCGTGTATCCTGCTGGATACTATTTTTTTCTGATATTTTGACCGTCCTTGCTTTACAAAAACTGCTCCTTGACATATTCAGACAACATGTTTCTATCCAGAAAAGGAGCGATAGGGCTGATGGCTTTTAATCCGTCTTTTTCAATCGCTTTTTTTGCCAATGCATTTAAATAATCCTTATTCAGAAATGGGGCGATAGATTCTAAATGACATAGTCCCCGATTGGTATATTCTTCTTCTGCAATTGCCTGCAGCTGCGTTTGCGGTATAAACGGGGCGATATCATCCAATGCAGAAATTCCGGATTTGTGATAGCGGATTTCTGCCAATTCGGCAATGAGATCCCTGCTGACAAAAGGTGCAATCGCATCAATCGTTTTATCTTCTGCGATCATTTTTCGGGCAATTTGATTGATGGTGTCGCGGCCAAGAAACGGCGCAATCTCGTCTAAATCAGAAATATCTCCGGATTCTATGATCTTCCAGGCAAGTTTGTCCAGGATATCGCGACGAACGAAGGGAAACAGGTCTCCTAATTCATGAAGATTTTGGATTTGTATATCTTGTGTATCTGTCAGGGTAGTAAAAATGGTGTCCACCTGTTCCGGTTTGAGGACCGGCGCAACCTCACGCAGCTCCTGGACAGTGACATCATTTTCCTCCAGGTATTGCTCCATTTTTCCGGCCGCTGTATTTGTGATGAGATCGGATTTTTGACCGAGCAGTTCATCAATCGTTATATCAAATAATGCAGCCAGTTCCGGTAATTTGGATATATCCGGCATAGAATTGCCGGTATCACATAGTTAAAAATATTGGTGTCATTTAATCAATTTTGCCGATAAAGCGGTAGAAGATTTCTACCTCCTGTTCCCG
>CAJFUK010000065.1 GCA_904420125.1 Candidatus Falkowella caecavicola
AGCTACAGAGACATCTATACAATATTTACTTTTTGACGGCCAACTTTTTTCCTCAGTTGATAGTTGTAACGCAACCTTAGGAGGCGGTCGCTCTATCCAGCTGAGCTATAGCGACATATCCATATAAGCATCCGGTCTTCCGTCCGGACAGGAAAGATGCTTTTTGGACGGCGGACACATATATACATTATACAATATTTTCAGAAAAAAGCAAGACTGGAATCGCGATCTTTCTTTTCCAATCAATATAAACAGGAACGATGAAAATTTTCATCAGTTAGACAGGCTGTTACGAAAAGTATACACCACAGTTGAGCACGATACAGGTAAATCCAGAATCTGTGCTTATAATAAACAGCAGGCGCGATGGAATGAAACATCGCACCATATGATCAGGGCCAATTGAACCATAGCATCTGACAGGGAAGGAGAATATCGAATGGATTTGCAGGATGTCAGAGAAAAATACAAAAGAAAAAATAAAATTTTGTTTTCCAGAGACAGTGCATGTTTGCAGGATCTGCTGCAGTTGATCAGAAAACAGAACCATCGGACGCTGGTTTGCTGGGCATTTGAATGTGTCGGGGAACCGCTGCAGATATTAAAGACCCATTACCCGGATGAAAAGCGGCCGGAAACGGCGGTCCGTCTCTCTATGGCGTGGGCCGAAGGAAAGATCAAAATGCCGGAAGCCAAAAAAGCAATTTTGCAGGTGCATGCCGCTGCTAAGGAAATCGCCGATCCGGCTGATATCGCTTTATGCCATGCTGTCGGGCAGGCATGTGCTACAGTTCATGTGGAATCCCATGCAATCGGGTTGCCTGTCTATGAGCTGACAGCGATTGTCCATCAGCACGGGATTGAAAATTGCGGTCCGGCAATCGCAGATAAAATCCAGTACTATATGAAGTGTTTGGCCCTGTGCGCTCAAACAACCGACGCAGCGCCGTCCCGATGGGCAGATTTTTTATTGGATGACAGCCGTCCTAATAAAGAACTGCTGGTTTTTCAAAAGAAGCAATCCCAAAAACAAGGCTAAAAATTTTAAATATCCAGCCCGCAGTTGGATCCAATCTGCGGGCTGGATATTTTCACATATTTGATACAAGCAATGTGGTCAGCACCTTTTTCTGATTTTCTGTCGGCAGCTTGAGCTTTCCGTTGTTTAAAAGCTCTTTCAGACAATGGAGAATAAACCAGCCATCGGAAAAGAAAGTATATTGAAGGCCAAACTTCTGCATTTTATGCAGATGCTTCGGCGTTACATCAAGCACTGCCTGGTCAAAAGGGGCTTTTGCTGCCTGAAATTCCGCCCAATGCTTTTCCTTAATGCCGGCACCTATATGAAGCAGTTCCCGGTTGACTGCTGCGTTTTCCAACCAGACAATCTGCAGACAGGCTGTAAACAGGTCTCTGTCATTACCGGATGTTTTAATGATTCCCATTTGAGCGAGAAAAGTATACTCTTCTTCTGTCAAACCGCCGTCTTTCATTTTAGACAACAGGGCAAGAATCTGGTTGGAATTGGTGATATAACTATCGTCAACCCGTCTTTCCGACCATTCTGAATCAATCTGCCATAGTATATAATCTTTATTCTGGTTCCAACAGGGCCCGCACCATTGTTTCATACTGTCAAAATACATGGACGGTTTGACGTTGGGCGGCATCACGGACGCCTGGCATATGTTATGTCCGCCATCTGGGCGTAAGGTTGCCGCTTCTTCAAAGGAAACGCTCTTATCCATCAGATTTTCGCCGCTGAGAGCCGCGATATACGGAATCAAAGACCAGAGAATAAAATTATCGTCTGCTTTTTTCTGTTCCGTCAACGAAATGGGTTCATCGGTTTGCCAGCATATAATGCGGCTGTCCCTTAATATGCCGCTGCTTGTTAAGGCATCAAATAACGCATTGGCAAATATTTTTGCCGCCTGTTGATACATCTCATCATGGAGAGCAATCAGCTGGTCGCTTGCTTCATTGACTAAAATATTACACAGGTATTTCCCTTTGCTTTCCAGAAGAAACCCGTACTCAGCAAGATACTCTGCTTCGCTTTCCACATAGACAGGAGAAACGCCGAGATCGACAGCAATTTCATTGATTGTTTTGGCGCCTTTCCAAACGTCATAGACAATATTTTGCGATAAAGCGCTTCGGAAAAAATGAACATTTGGGCCTTTGGTACCCGGAGAACCATTTGTCCCACACAATTCAAAATGGATCGGGTTGAATTTTAATTCGTTTGACTGTCTCATCATTTCCATCCCCCTTTTCAGCTCCTTTTTTGCTTCAAACAGATGCCATTTGACCGTTCCGAGCGGTATGCCAAGTTCTGATGCGATTGTTTCCTGTTTTTTATTTTCATAATAATAGGCAATCACAATACGGCGCTGTAATTTTGACAGGCAGGCAATCTTCATATGCAGATGATCAGCGGTCTCTCTGTCGACCACGTCCTGTAGCGTATCGTTCTTAGACGGCAACACCTCTGCCAGTTCATCAATAGGAAGCCCTACTGTTGTTTGTTGCCTGCCCCGGTAATAGTTTGCGAGGGAATTGTGTGCAACTGTCCAGATAAATTGATCCAATGATTTGATATCATCTTTTACAAGCAAGGTACGAAAAACTTTGAATGCAATTTCCTGGGACAAGTCTTCGGCATCCTGCAAATTGGTACAGCGTTTGAGTACAAAACCGTATATGGCTTTTAAGTACTGCGTTGTGATCCTTTCGGCCTGTTCTCGTTTCATCTGTTTATCTCCTTGAAAGCAGCTTTCACCCATATAGACACGCGGATTGGAAAAAGGTTGGAACTTTTTTAAAATTATTTAAAATCGAGCAGAGAAATAATGGGGAGGAGATTCATATACATTCCTTCAAAGCGGTATTCGTTCTCTGCACGTCTTTTTCCAAGATCAACGGCAGCAGATCCTTCATCAGGTACAATCCTGGATCTTTTCTACCGGCATACCCGATTTTCCCTGATTTGTGCGGATGGACACATACAAAAGGGGGGGATGCGGTTCCCGGTATTTTGTGGGGAGTGTGGCCGGGTTAGCTTTCTCGCGTAAATACATACCAGTCAGGCCTTCTTCCGCCAAACAGATAGTCTCCTGATTTCCACTCAATCAAGAGATATTCCACCCCATCTATTCTCCGGACGACATACGCTTCTGCTATCGAATTCTTTTGGTCGAGAAGAAATCCATTCGTCCATTTCAATGGAGAAACCGGTTTTCCTTTATATTGCACCAACGCATTTCCGTTATCCTCCAACGAAATGGAGCGGAAGAACAGACCATCTTTCGGAAAATTTTGTACGCCTGGAGAAAAGCAGTCGGGGTGATCCACCAAATCCTGGACGATCCATTTTCCCAAAGCAGCAGGGTCCGGGACAAAAGGCATGTCAGTGCGGTCATGAATACGGATCTCATCTTGCGTGTATTCTTGATCCGAAACCTTTTCAAACACATGGATTTCCGGTTTTCCTCCTCTGGAAATGCGATAAAAATCATCTTTCATTTCAATAAACATGAACGTTTTGCCGTTTTGTTGCTGAATGGAATAATGATGGCGGCAAGTATGCTTAGGATAGCCGAATGAGGTTGTAAGGGATCCTTTTGTCCAGCTGTCAACAATCCAATAGCCTTTTCCCGCAGGCAGGAAATACAATTCTTTCAGCCATATATTATTTGAATCACTGTATTTGGGCCTATCCGGACAAAATTGTTCTGCACTTGGAACTTTATCAATAAATTTCCATTTTCCGATGACCTCTGCATCATTCTCAAATGGTAAAGCGGCATTATCATCGACAGGCACCGGATCATTCAATAATCGGCACACCGGAACTTTCAGCTCCACGGTTCCGTCATCATGATAGATTTCATAAAATGCACCTGTTATTTGACAGGCTGTTTCTTCAAGCCGGCGTGCCATAAACCGATACGCTGCTTCCAACTCGTTTCTGCTGCAAACAAGGGATGCCGCTTCATCCGGAAACAGGATTGTTTTTTCATAATACTCGCTGCCCTTAGGAAGTTTTCCTGTGATCTCTACACATGCCGCAAGGTCAAAGTTATACTCGCGATATTCGGTTTCATAATTGATAATAATCATTTGCCGGCCGATCATATTGGCGGAAAGCGCAGATTGGATGGATTGCGCCGTGGCATATGCATCCTCCTTGGTTTTAAAAATTTTTCGGATGCCTGCGACGTGGAGCGTATCCATACTTCTGATTACCATATCAAACATGTTCATCTCCCCTTCTGTAATGATTCTCCGAATACATGCAAGCTGTTTGAGTTGTGACGTGGTCTGTGATAATGCACTTTCAAGCTCTGTACGCCTTACATCCATCAGCGCAAGAATATCTTCTGGCCTGCTTGCCTTCATATGCTGCTTGATTTCGGCCAGAGAAAATCCCAGTTCCTTGAGAGCAATGATGCGATTGCAATCTGCAATCCGGGCAGCTGAATAATAACGATATCCGGTAAATTTGTCTATCCGGTCCGGTATCAGCAGGCCTTCGCTGTCGTAATAACGCAGAGTTTTGACCGGAAGATGACAGAGCTTTGAAAGCTCACCGATCTTATACATAAAGTCACCGTCCTTTCACCGAATTTTACAGGAGGCAGGCTATATGATCCGTCTCCTGCAAGCTTAATGTATCATTACAGTTAACTGGAGAGTCAAGACTATATTTTCTATATCAGTCGGATTTGTCATAAGGTTGGATGCCATACTGATGCCACCGACAAGCAATCACAAACAGCAAGCTGTTTGTATTACAGGCACAAGGGGAACGGATGGATGCATCAAAACAAAAAAGTGCCCCAAAACTTTATATTTGGCTTCTTTTCGGATTGTGGTATCAAAATCCGATGCTCGCTGCTGCGCATTGGGACAGTTGCACCGAACTGTATATCCTTTCCGCTGTCCCCTGTATCCGTTCAGGTGGATCGCCCGCCAAATGCTCTATGGTTTATTTCGTCGTAATACTCTATAATAAAAACACGATCGTTCGAATCATTTCACGTAAAGGAGGATTTTTACTATGTGTACCATTGGAGAAAAAATCGCAGAATTACGCAAAAACAGAAAGATGACCCAGGAAGAGCTTGCCAACGTGATCGGGGTATCTTCGCAATCGATTTCTAAATGGGAAAACAATACTACGATGCCGGATATCCTGCTTCTTCCAATCATCGCCGAAATTTTCGAGGTGACGCTTGACGAACTGTTTTCCATTGAAAAAACCCAAAAAACAAAGTGCATACCGATGGAAGAA